>NZ_JAVKEA010000130.1:0-103815 GCF_040221695.1 Coleofasciculus sp. E2-BRE-01
AATCCGATAGGTTTTTTTATCCCTTTTCAGGTTGGGATTAGGGCGGGTTTGATTTGTAGGGGCGTGTTTAGGGACAAAAATAACCCACAAAACAATAACCTTTAATCAAAAACCGCCCACCCCCAACCACTCACCACCCCGACATCTTTGGCGTGCGATCGCGCTTGAGAAACCGATAGGTTTTTTTATCCCCTTTCAGGTTTGGATTAGGGCAGGTTTGATTTGTAGGGGCTTTCTTTAGGGACAAACTTAACCCAGAAACCAATAACCTTTCTGCAAAACCCGCCCTGCCCCACCCTCTCACCACCGCGACATCTTTGGCGTGCGATCGCGGTTGGAAATCGGGTAGGTTTTGTTCTCCCTTTTCAGGTTGGAATTAAGGCGGGTTTCATTTGTAGGGGCTTTCTTTAGAGACAAACTTAACCCAGCAACCCATAACCTTTTTCCAAAACCCGCCCTTGTTCATAAATCATTTATAGCAGACTCCGCGCCTTCAGTTGTAAATAACGGTTAACCAACTCCTCACTAATCTGATTCGCTGGTGCATCTAATACCAATACCCCTTTTTGCTTCAATTGGGCAAAAGCTACCTGACGCTGGGCAATTAAATCTAACGCAACGGCACGAGAGTACGTTGCTTCTAGATCAGAAGTCCGAGTGTGAGCAATAGTGTCAACTTGGGGATCACGTAATGTCACACAAAAGGGCAAATAACGCGGCGTAAGGCGTCCCATGGCTGATAAGAGTTCAGCCGAAGCGGTTACATCAACAATATCGGTAATCAAAACCACTAAAGCACGACGAGTTTGTTGATTCACTAATCGCGTCACCGC
Source organism: Coleofasciculus sp. E2-BRE-01 (assembly GCF_040221695.1). Classification (NCBI taxonomy): domain Bacteria; kingdom Bacillati; phylum Cyanobacteriota; class Cyanophyceae; order Coleofasciculales; family Coleofasciculaceae; genus Coleofasciculus; species Coleofasciculus sp. E2-BRE-01. The sequence continues at coordinate 834 of NZ_JAVKEA010000130.1, forward strand.
GCCAAAATAATCCGGTTCTAATAATACAGGTTGAATTGGCGTCAACCGTTCTATTAATTTCGATAACTGATGCTGACCCCGTTCCGGTGGAATCCAACTGATAACCTCTCGGTCAAACACACCAATTCCCACTCTATCGCCTCGATTTAATCCCGCCAAAGCTAGGGATAATGTCGCATTTAATCCCCAATCAAATCGCTTTAATCCCTGCACCTGTGCCGTCATTAACCGCCCTCGGTCGAGTAAAATAATTAACGTCTGTTCTCGTTCGGGTTCTAATACTCGGATTAACGGGCGGGAACGGCGGGCTGTGGCTTTCCAATCAATCAGTCGAGTATCATCGCCAACGCCATATTCCCGAAGTTCTGCAAACTCAGTTCCCGCACCCAGGCGTCGCGCTCGGCGCATGGTTCCGGTATTTTCTAAAGTGAGGCGAATCGAAAGTTCTCGCAATCCCAGCAAATCTGGATACACCGCCACCGTCTGACTGGCGGGGATAGTCCAATCCAGCCATGCTAATCCCCAGCGCCCCCGTTGTCGCACTTGAATATCTCCCCATTGATACTCGCCGCGACTTTTGGGGTGAACCGTGTAGGTAAAGTCCTGAGTGTGATTGGGTTCCAGCTTTGCTGAGAGAGTCGGTGTAGAGACATCAAACTCTAGTGGGTAATGATCACGCAGGCGAATCTGGGCAGATGACGATCGCGATCGCACCGATAATACCACAGGATTATCCCGCCCGATGGATAATCGATGTAACGGATAGCGCGTCACTGTGACACGATACGGTTTAGCCCGTTGTTCATCCCAAACCGCTAAACTCAGGACAATCGCATCAAATCCCAGAGTTCCCCAAATGCTGCTTGGCTGATTAAATACAACAGCCAGCAAAAGGGCGATTACCATACCCAGTAGCAGCAGCCAATAAAGACGTTGTGACGGAATAATCATATTAAATTTGTAGGGGCGGGTTTCACTATTATCGTTTCTTGCCTCACCCAGATGCAACTAAACCCGCCCTGACTATGGTTTGAATTTTGAATTATTCATCGCTATACCCATTATCGCGGAACCGGAACCTGCTTCAATAACGACGCAATCACCCCATCAACCATCAACCCATCCAACTGTGCCTCTGGTTTCAAAATCAGACGATGACGCAACAACGGCGGCGCAACTGCTTTCACATCATCCGGTGTCACATAATTACGCCCCGCTAACCAAGCATACGCCTTACTCGTTTGTAACCACGTCGCCGTCGCCCGAGGAGACGCCCCTAATGCTAAATCCGGATGGTTACGTGAACCTCCCACCAATGCTAATAAATAATCCAATATTTTCTCATCCACCTCAACCGCTTGCACCGCTTTACGCCCATTCAGAATATGTCCTACCGTTGCTACAGGTTTGAGACGTTCCAAATCAAAACGTTTAGCCCGAAATCCCTTCTGCACATTCAGCAACATTTGCTTTTCGGCGGCGGTATCGGGATAATCCACCACCAGTTTAAATAAAAAGCGGTCTAACTGCGCTTCGGGTAACGGATAAGTTCCCTCAAATTCTAGGGGATTTTGAGTCGCAATCACCCAGAATAAGTCCGGTAAAGGCAAACTTTCCCCATCTAACGTCACCTGTTGTTCTTCCATCGCTTCTAATAGCGCGGCTTGGGTTTTTGGGGGTGTACGGTTAATTTCATCCGCCAGCAAAATCTCGGTAAAAACGGGTCCTTGCTTGAGGGTAAAACTGCGGCTATTCAGGTCAAAAATATTGGTTCCGAGAATATCTGAGGGCAAAATATCAGGAGTAAGTTGAATTCGGCGAAAATCGGCTTGTATTAATTTTGCCAGCACTTTCACCAGTAAGGTTTTTCCGGTTCCCGGTACACCTTCGATAATGACATGACCTCCACTCAGTAGGGCGACAAGCAACTGTTGCACGACAGTCGATTGACCCAAAACAACTTTGCCCAGGGTTTGGCTGATGCGATTAAAGATGGTGTTGTCATTGGTCATTTGTCATTGGTCATTCGTCATTTGTCATTCGTCATGTCGTCATTTGCCATTCTATACCGTAGTGGCTTGACACAGCTAAAATTGTGGAATAGATTTGACCATTGAATCGGGCGCAAGTCTTTGCGCCCCTACAGTTTCCGGGCGTAATTCTAATTCATCAAATAAGGTGTGCCACGCCAGTAGGGTGGGCATTGTCCACCAGCCTTAAGTCAGTATTATTCTAGTTAAGTTCGTGATTTGAGGCGCAGCGTTATCGGTAAAACTCGCTCCTACTTGCCTCAAAACTTTTTTATAGTTCCGACCATTTTCTCAACCAGTTTAGCAAGTCAGATTCACTCAAGCGGCGTTTGTTAGAGACTTGCAACAGTTGTTCTAAGTCTTTGGCGGGACGCCCCGTTTGCCTTGCCCAAGCCGTTACTAGGGATTGATGGTTGAGGGGAGTCTCTCCTAATCCTAAGTCTTTCTGGAGTTGTCGCTGTTCTGCTTTGCCAACCCTATCTACGATAAAGTCATGACTCCCAGCTTTGAGTAAGACAGCCGCTAGCGCCCGAATGTAGGCTTCACTATTATCCACCACTGGGGCGGATAGGGTGACGGGTTGTCCCAAACGACGATTAGCTGCCCAAATCGCCACGAGTAGGATAACAATGCCTTGGATTAGCAGAGGAAATAGGGGGGTTTTGATTAAATAACTGATGACATTTTCGCCAACTTCGCGTTCAATTGCTTCTTTATCTTTATAACCATGGATGTATTCATCGACCCATAGTTGATTGGCGTTGGCAGATGAGTTAATTAGTTTATCGTCTATAGTTTCCTGAGTGACCAGTTTAGCTAAGAGTTCATAATTGGCTGGAAAATCTTGATATGCATTGGCAGCGAAATGGGGAGTGGTAACGAAAACAACCTGTCCTTTTCCGCGTTGTCGTTGCCATATAATCGCGCCAAAGTTATCACTAAGAATGGCATCGTTGCTGGACTTATGTCGCCGCCTAGTGTCAATTTTAACGTTGCCAACTGGACTATCCTGTAGGGTACTAAATGCGGCTTCGGTTACGGGTTGGTGGACACCAACGATAACTAGGGTATTCCCTTTTTTAACCCAGTTGTCCTCGGTACTCCCTAATTGATGCGGCACTAAACGGCTGTGAACGCGCAACAAGGTGACATCTTGGCGATCGCCGAATTCACTCAATGGCTTTTGCCAGCGCTGGAGGGGAGTTCCCCGTTCTGCCATAAATGTATACCAAGCCCCGTAGCCATCAGGGGCGCGGTTATAGGTTGAACCACTATTAAGTTTATTGTTCGCTGGCGCAGCGACTAGGGTAATCAGGATCAGAACCGCGATCGCGATCGCACTCAATACCCCTAACCGTCGTTTAGATACTCTCATCACCCTTGCTTAATTTGTTGATAGGCTTGCTGACACTCCTCAAACAGCGATCGCGAGGCTGGAGTCTGACTGAAACAAAGCTGTTGATGGGTGATCAGTAAGCGTTGATAGGCGCTAGACTGAGGGAACTGTTGGACTAAATGCAGATATTCCCCATCCGTGCGACTGGGTTGTTGGGGAACATGTCCACTATCATGCAACTGTTGTAACATAGCTCGATACAGGCACAAGCAGGCGTCACGATAGTTACCTTGAGTTTGGGCGTTGTGCGATCGCGCCAACCAATCAGCAACGGATAAGGTTCTATCTGGCGTGGTTGTAAGTTTCTCAGATTGCTGATGCAGTTGGTTTCTCCACGAATAAACATAAGGAGAAAACCGTCGCATGAGTTGTAGAGCAATCCAGCATACCAGCAAAGCAATCAGTACCCAAAAGATTACCCTAGCAATAAAGAACAGAACTGGCGAACTTAACCAAGCGGGTAAAGACCAATCGGAACCCCCTGGAAAATCCGGTGAAAATCGGGACAATTGGAGTTCCCACCATTCCCCTACTTGTTTTTGCCACTGCTGAAACTGCCAAGCCCAATTACTTTTCTCGTAAGATCCGGTAGACATGGTTGGTGAAATCCTGCCCAGGCTAACTCTGTGAGTATAACGCGGACTTCCCCATCTCAAGCAGATCCCTAACCAAACAAAAGTGGATAAAAGGGAAAACTCTCACACCTTAACTAGAGGTGAGAGTCATCATTTGACGCTAATTTTTTATCCCGAAGCGTAGTTGTTTGTCTGAAATCATATTCACCGAAACCGTCATTATTTCCTTCTACCTTGCAACCCTTATCTTTCCCTTATACCCTGTAACCTGCTGCCATCTGCCTTGTCTCCATCCCAGTGTCAGTATTCAACCAGAGAGGATCGGACGTATAGCTAAAAAAAGGGGGGGTATGGACTATTAAATTACCGCCTGAGGGTGTTGAGACCAAGACTGAATCGCCTTGAGTGATGTTGAATGGCGCGGTTGGGTTGCATGTCCCTTTTGAGCCGCCTGTAGTTCGGCTTGCATGACAATCATCTGAGACATGATGTTTTGTAGTTGAACCTGAAGTTGTTCAACCTCAGATGAACCAACTGCTACCCCAGTTGATGCAGAGGGAACCGATGTTTTGGGTTGATAACCCAGGAAGCTTTGAGCCGAGGCAAATTTCGCTGACGCTGTTTGGCTGCTAACGGGATGAGCGGTAACAGGTTGAGTATAGAAGGGTTGTGTGGTGATGGTGAAAGGAACACTCATTGGCTGTTCCTCAGATTTCACCACAGTAGGTGTTAGTGCAGGCTGGGGTTCAACCGTTTCTTCGACTAGAGGTTGAGCTTCATTTTCAGAAGGTGGAATGATTTCCGGTTCTGCTTTAACAGTTTCTTCAACCAGGGGTTGATCTTCGTTCTCAGAAAGCAGACCTGATTCTTGTTCGCCTTCTTTCTCTAAAAAATTATTGAGTCCAGCCGCTGCGAGTCGAGATTTAGAAAGTTTCAGTTCTTCTAAAAGTTGTTCCTTTTCTTGAAGATTTCGCTCTAAATCCGAAAGCTGTTCTTCAGCTTGGGCAGATTTCTTAGACGATTGCCGCCACCCGGTTACAGCGATTGTCGCGATTCCCGTCCCTACACCTAAAACACTTGCCAACCCTAGGTAAGGAGTAGCAACATCCCGGAGTTTTCCATGATGTACAGGCTCTTCTTGGAGTTGGATCGTGACCTCTTGATCTCCGAAGAACGCTAGAGGTAAGGTCAAAGCTGAGAAGACGGCGGTTGAAAGAATTATCGGCGTAAAGAGAAATTTTTTTAAAGGAGAACCAGTCATGATTAATAAGTCCTAGTAACAATTTCCAGTATCAGTTGTGCGAAACAAGGCGTCTTTCTCAAATTTCACCAAATTGCAAATTGCCGATGCTGATTAAGCCAGTTGGCAGGAGAGATTGCTTGGGTGTGAATCGACTTGCCTTAGCTTATTTACCAGATTAGCCAATCGTCTATCAAGTCCAGATAAAGTCCAAAAAAAACTCAGTGAAGTTCTGATGAACTTTTATTAACTTGTCATTGGTCATTGGTCATTGGTCATTGGTCAAGTCGGGGCGGGTTTAGTTACATCTGGGTGTAACCGAAAAGATAGTTGTGAAACCCGCCCCTACAACTTTCAAAACTCTTCCCCATCTCCCCTATCTCCCCCATCTTCCCCATCTCCCCCATCTCCCCCATCTCCCCCATCTCCCCTATCTCCCCCATCTTCCCCATCTCTTCGGCTAAACGCCGATATCTTCATTCCAGAGTTTGGGATGCTGTTGAATAAAGTCGCTCATCATCTGCTGGCACTCCTCTAGATTCAAATCCACAACCTCGACGCCATGGGATTCCATAAATTCCCTAGCACCAGCAAAGGTTTGAGACTCGCCAGCAATCACTTTTTTAATCCCAAATTGCACAACAGCCCCGGCGCAGAGGTAACAGGGCATTAATGTAGAGTACAGGATTGTGTCATTGTAGTTGCCGATTCTGCCCGCATGACGCAGGCAATCAATCTCGGCGTGGGTCACAGGATCATTATCTTGAACGCGCTTATTATATCCCTGACCAATAATCTGACCCTCTTTGACTAACACCGAACCAATGGGAATTCCCCCTTCCCGGAGTCCCTGCTTGGCTTGAGCGATCGCGGCTGCCATAAACTCATCCATAGTCTTGCTATCCTAGAATTCCCAAAATTTCTCTAGATTAGTACGTTTCCAGAATTTTCTCCGGATCGGATTATCGGAATTGGGGAGATGCAGACAGATGTTCTGAACCACTATTGCCGATTTCACAAACGGAACAAAAGGGTGGTAGGGATGTCAACCCCTAGTGCATCGGTTCAGTCATCGGTCATCATCAGAGTTAAGTGGAATGGCACTGACTTTAGAGTTTGTAGTAAGCGCTGTCTTCGCTTCTGGCACGCTTCGTGCCTACTACGAACCCAGTTTAAGTCAGCGACATTCGAGTTAAGTGAACTAACATCTCATCACCAATTGGGAGTCAACAATGAAATACGGAATTGATATCGGACATAACTGCCCTCCAGATACTGGTGCTAGCAATATCAGAAAAGAAGATGATATGACTAAGGCGGTGGGGACGAGAGTGATCTCGAAGCTCAAATCCCTGGGTCATCAAGTCGTAGACTGTACACCTAGTCGTGCTTGGAGTGTGAGCAACTCCCTGCAACAACGGTGCAATACAGCGAATACCAATCGTGTCGATCAATTTATATCCATCCATTTTAATGCCTTTAACGGCAAAGCTAAAGGCGCAGAAGTCTTTGCCATCAGCAATACAGGGAAGGATATGGCTAAGCCTGTATTAAATAATATTGTAGAGCTAGGGTACTTTGATCGCGGGATTAAAGATGGTTCCCATTTGTACGTTCTCCGGAATACCGCAATGCCAGCGATTCTAGTTGAGTGCTGTTTCTGCGATAATCAAGAGGACATGGATCGCTACGATGCCGAAGCCGTGGCAAATGCAATTGTCACAGGATTAACTGGACAAACCGCATCACCGACGATTCCTCTTTCCCAAAATCCAATTGTTGACCTTCAAAAAGCCTTAAATCGACTCAAAATCAGAAGTCCCAAAGGTACACCATTAAAAGAAGATGGTTCCAACGAAGCGGATACTACAGCAGCACTCAAAACCTTTCAGGCGATCGTTGGGGTTACACCCACAGGTACTGCTGATGCTAAAACCTGGCAGATCATTACTCAAATCTTAGCCATGCCAGTGTTGCGAGAAAACCATGCCACAGGATCTGTGGTCAAATATGTACAACGTCGTGTCGGGGCGACACCAGATGGAGTATATGGTCCAGCGACAGCCGCCGCCGTTAAGCGATTCCAACAACAACAAGGGATCACGGCTGATGGTATTATTGGTTCCCAAAGTTGGAGCAAAATACTGGCGGATTGAGTGTTCATGAACCCTAACCTACTTCGTTGAGGTTAGGGATTGGCAGAGGGAACCTGCCAGGAAGTCATGAATAGGGCATGAGTTGGTAGGGGGCAATCACTTCCGAACGTTTCTCTAGTTTGGATCACTGTAGGTCTAGGAATCTCTAGGCACCCTCTAAATCCAGGACACACCCCTATCAATGCCTTAAGAGACGTAAACATTACACGAGTGGATTATATCTATGAATCGTGTTCCAGTAGTCAGTAAAGAAGGAAAACCTTTAATGCCCACCAAACCATCCAGGGCTAGACGGTGGGTGAATGTTGGTAGAGCAGTGGGAAAATGGTCAGACCTAGAAGTCTATTACGTCCAACTCACCACACCAACATCGGCTGAGGAGATGCAGCCCATTTCTGTTGGAGTCGATCCGGGCAAATCTTATTCCGGTATCGGTGTCCAGTCCGCTAAATGCACCCTGCTACAGCTACATCTAATCCTCCCGTTTGGACGGGTCAAGAAACGGATGGAAACCCGTGCCATGTTACGACGGGGACGGCGGGGACGAAGAATCAATCGGAATGTCCCGTTCAAACAGCGTAACCATCGGCAATGCAGATTTGACAATCGCAAACAATGCAAAATACCCCCATCTATCAAAGCTTCCCGGCAGTTGGAGTTACGGGTAGTCACGGAATTAGCGGCTATCTTCCCGGTGACGGCGATTGGTTATGAGCGGGTCAAGGCTGATGTAGATCAAACCCAACGCAAACGTGCCAAATCGGGCAAGGGCTTCTCCCCAGTGATGACAGGTCAGAATTGGGCAATATCCCAAATGGAAACAATCGCCCCTGTCTATGTCCGCGAAGGTTGGCAAAAGGATGGGAACGGTACATCCCAACTCCGAACCCAGCTAGGGTTAGAGAAGGATAAGGTTAACAAGTCCATAGCCAAACCAGAAACTCACGCGGTTGATGGGGTGACGTTGGCTTGCGGGTATTTTGTCAGATATGTCCCGTTCACTGGCTCTAACTCATACGGTTACACCCACAGGGGTAGCGTTAACGTCACTTCCTCTCCGTTTAAAATCATCACCCGCCCTGGTGCGGTGAAGCGGGGAAAAGAGTATGGCTTTTTCCGCCGTCAATTACACTTTGAAGTACCGGATAAGTCAGGGACAAGGAAACGTAAGGGCGGGACAATCACTCCGTTTGGTCTAAGGATCGGTGATTTGGTTAGAGCAGAGAAAGCCGAAAAAATCTACATCGGTTACGTTGGCGGGTTTACCGATACCAAAAAGACCAAAAATATCTCTGTTTGTGACTATACCTGGAAACGGATTGGGCAGTTTGCTCCTAGCAAAGTCGAGTTAATTAAGAGAAATAACGGCTTATGTGTAGCGTAAAAAATTGGATGCCTCCATTCTTCCGGCATCCCGCTATCCCTCCTCGCCCTACGAGAGTTGAGGGCGAGGATTCACGCGAATATGTTGAACGAATGACAAATGACGAATGACGAATGACGAATGACCTTAATGTAAATCAGCTTCCCACACCCCAATATAAATGCGATCGCGTTCATTGCGTTCAATCACCCCTTTTAAGGGAGAACCATTGTTGCTGGTGAAACGATAACGAGTGGATTGACGCTGATAAACCTGAGTTAATCCCTGGCGAATGTCTGGTGAGAGATTGCGACTCAGCATTTTATCTAAGGTATCTGCCATGGTTTCTAATCCCACTGATTGGGCAAAAGCCACCTCAGTTTGGCGCAAACGCTTGGTATCGCGATCAAACAGATAACCGAGACTGACGCGATCGCGAATAAAATCTTCATAGAGTAACGCCTGGGTATTATGCCACAACCCTTTGGAAAGCTGGGTTGGCGTGCCTAAGGCGGCTTCGACAACTTTTCGAGAGGTTCCTGGTGTGAATCCAGGGATTTTATTGGATAGAGGCGGTTTGGGCGTCTGGTTTTCGGGTGCAGGTGAGGGTGAAGGTGTCGGGGTTGGGGAAGCGACAGGAGACGGGGAAGGAGAGGGGGAGGATAACACTGAAGGTTCAGAGGCAAAGGGTGCGGGGGGATCAGGAGACGGCAGGAGTTCTGGGGATTCTTGGATACGGAATGTGGGATCAGTTGGGTATAGGGATGTTGGAGATTCCGGGTTCACCAGTTTAGGCGGCGGAGTGGGCGGAGGTGAAGAGGTTGGGGGCGGTGTAGGTGAGGGCAGAGGGGTGTTTCCAGAGGAGGCGGATACTGACTCTGAGGGTGACGGTATGCGATTGGAGGGTTCTAATACACGGTTTAAACCCCAGCCAATCGCCACAGCACTCAGGAGTAAGCCACCAGCAATTAAACCGCCGAAGCGCCGAGAGGGTTGTTCCTCGTCTGCTTGTAGAGGTTTTCTGCGGATGGGAACGGTTGGCGGAACGGCTGGCTTACGGGTAGAAGGGACAGATTCGCTAGAACTAGAAAGGGATAATGTGGGTGTCGCGATCGTTGTTGGATGGGCGTTTAAGGCGTCCAGCATTTCCTTAGCATCCGCAAAGCGATCGCGCGGGTGAAAGCGAATCGCCTGATCAATCACCGTAGCTAAATGGGAGTGACAATTCGGCGCATCCCGACGCCATAAAATTTCGCCCGTGCGGGTATCGGTTTCTAGGGTTTGCGGTAATTTACCCGTGAGCAAAAATACCGCAATTAAGCCCAAACTATACAGATCACTAGCATAGCGAGGACGTCCTGCCGCTTGTTCGGCAGCCATAAACCCTGGTGTACCAATGACTATCGATGGGGTGGTATTGGCTTGGGAATGAACAACCGTTTTAATCGCTTCTTTCACGGCACCAAAATCAATCAGCACAGGTAATCCGTCTCGCCGCCTGACAATCACATTATCCGGTTTAAGATCCCGGTGAACAATGTGACAACTGTGGACGTAATCCAGTACAGGCAACAGACTCAACAAAATTGCCTTGACTTGACCATCATTCAGCCGACCTTCCCGGTCTACAATTTGAGTCAGGGTATCCCCTTCAATCCATTCCTGAACCAAGTAAAATTGTCCAGACTCGGAAAAATAAGCAAATAATCGGGGAATTTGGTGATTACTTTCACCTAACTCTTCTAAAACCGCCGCTTCCCGCTGAAATCGCTCTTTTACTTGCTGATAGGTTTGGGGATCATGAGTCATGGGTTTAAGCTGCTTAATCACACACTTACGTCCCGACGGCATGTAAGTATCTTCAGCGAGAAAGGTATTCCCAAACCCACCTGCCCCCAGCGTCTGGAGGATGCGATAGCGATTATTGAGCAGCGTTGGCGTCATGAGCGATTTAGGCAAGCTGTTTATGAATGATGAATATGAATTATGATATCTTAAGCAACTCTGAGAAACCGAATTGTATTCCTAAAAATCGGGTTTCTCGTGAGGATGACAACGTTATATCAACCTTTCACTCAAAGAAACCCGGTTTCTGGGCTAGTTACTATAGATATCTAAGAAAGGAACCTGCTTTCTGGGCGATTCACTAACCAGACTTTTATTTTAAATCCAGTAATCCCTGCTCTTTTAACTTAGGATTAAAACGAATCTCAGCTTGCACACCACGGGCATTTAATTGTTCGACTATTTCCGCTTCAACGCGCCGTGCTATTTTCTTTAACAGCTTAATTTGACCTAATTCTTCACTCTTGTTATAGGTGGCTTTATCCTCATCTGTCATCGCCTTTTTCGCATCAATCGGCTGATTCCAAATCGCTTCATCTTGACCATTCCCTGGCGGAATGTCTCCATTTTCTTCAATCCAAGCCTTGCGGATTGTTTCCAAGCGAGTGCGATTGGGGCGCTCAATGGTTTCCGCTTTCAACCAATAGCAGGATTGAGGCTGACGGACTAGGTGTTGTTTTAAGCTGACATAAATATCACGAGAATAGTTGACCAGTTGCAGAGTTTTATCCTGGTCAAAAATGGCATAGACACCGATTTTACCGGATAAGGATTCCGGGAGATTACCCTCCTCGTCCAGATAAGGGATATACTCTAGGTCAGAGAGAGCGGGAATTGGCGTTTCAGAACTCATCAGCAATCCTTAGGCTATTTTTCTATAAATCGCGCAGAGGCGGCTGGGGTTGAAGATTTTGGCTTTGAACATGAAGTTGGGCGGGACGTTTATAATTGCATAATCGTCCGATTCGTGATACTGTTCAAACTGCCGTGGCATCCCCTTGGGAGTCCCTTCGCTGTAGGGGACAGGTTGAAACAGTAACTCGGTGAATTCCAAGTCTTGACAGTGCAGTTGTCCCGCGACTTGCTGGCGGAATGATTCACCGTTCAACAAGCTAAATAAATGGGTCTGGGCGTCTGGTTCAAGGACAAAGCTGCCATCAAAATTGTTAACAATTTTTAATTGAGCCATGGTGGGGCAGAATCGTGAGCAAGTTTACGACTGGGATGATTATACCGTGTAGACTGAACTTATAGAAACTTATGGGTTCAGTCTTGCACAATGGATTGACCAGTATCGGCGGCACGGCGCACTAGGAAGGCGGGGTTCACTCTTGTTCTTGTATTTGTCTGGGTGCTTTTACCAGTCTTTGTGAGCCTCCACCTAAGATTTCCAACTCTCCACCAGCTTTTTGATGATCTGTTTCGAGACTTTGGTCGGCATTGCCCGATAATAGTCTTGGTCATTGTAACTGGTGTCAGATATTAGTTATACCTCACTTGTAAAATCTAGTTCAAAGGCTTTATCCCAACTATTCTGTGCTTCCTTACCTTGAGGATTATTGCTGTCATCTAACATCACGATTGTGGCAGAGACTTGAGTTGCATCCCTAGAATCTGGAACTGATATAATGCGTAAGTCAACCAGATATACATCTACAGATGTATTTGATAATAAAGTTTGAGACACATATAATTTTTCATAATTTTTATCATCAGTGGCCGTCAAAACCGCATCAAGCAATTCGGCAAATTCACAGTTTTGTAGCCGGAGCAAGTGATGCAATGATTTTCCGACGATATCACGTAATCCTAACAAAGACTTTGCTTTGTCATTAGCGCGAGTGATAAAACCGAGTTTATCGGTAAAAATTACACCACTAGAAATATTCCGAATCAGATCTCGCTGTTCTTGTTGATGTTGCTTAACTTCATAAAATAGCTTAGCATTCTGAAGCGCAACACCTGCTTGAATATTAAAGGCTTCCATCAATTCTAAATCTCTACGATCAAAACTTGCCTTCCAACAATCGGGAGCTTGGGGCCAATCGGCTGGATTATAGCCTGGAAAATCTCCCTGTTTCTTTTTGTTAACTAATTGGGTAACAGCAATCAATTTTTTGTCGGCATTAAATACAGGCATACAGAGCAAGCTACAAGTCCGATACCCGTTGCGTTGATCAAATTCCTGGGATATCTTAGAACGTGGATCATGATACAAATCAAAGGGAATAATTAACGGTTCATGGGATGCGGCAACTTGACCCGCAAAACCAACTCCAATAGGTATAAATTCTTCTTTTATGGAACCATTCGGTTTAGGTATTTTGGCTTTAAGATTATTTCCGGTTTCATCCAACAGCCATAATGTACTCCGATCTGCATTCATCAACTCTTTTGCCTGTTCCATTACTTTTTTAAGGGTTTGGTCTAGGTCTAAACTACTCTGATTAAGAGAATGAGTGGCTTTCATTAGTGCCGATGCAGCGTTTTGTTTTTGAGCGGCTTTATAAAACAACTGAGATGATTTAAGAATCATTTGAATTGAACGAGCAAATTGCCGAAAAATATTTTCATCGTCTGATGTAAAGCCTTGCTTATCAATTCGTTCATATAGAGGATTTCGGGAGATTAATGGTTGTTTTAATTTATTGAGTAATTGGGCAACAGCCACCAAATTACCCAGCTCGTCTACCAGTGGCAAAACCAGCATTGTATAGGTGCGATATCCAGTTTTATTGTCCAACTTTTTGGACGCTGTAGAGCGTGGATCATCATAAAAATCATAATGAATATTGATAACTTCCTTGGTTTGGGCAACTTCTCCGGCAATTCCTTGACCCACAGGAATCCGAATTTCAAGAGTGCTATTATTATAACCTTCGGCGCTCAGTGACCAAAGTTCATTTTTGTCTTCATCTAATAAATAAATAGTTGTTCGATCTGCCCCAATCACTTCTCCTGTTTTGAGTGTCAAAGAACGTAGCATTTCATGAAGAATAGCATCAAATTTTTGATTTTTTGGTACACTATCCATCATTAATAGGGTTTGATTGACAACATCAAATCCAACTTCTAGGTCAAATACGATTTCTCTAAAGTTGTCAAGAGAAAGATGTTCCAGAAACTCATAAACCGTCTCTTGAGTTTTTATTGCTAACGCGGGATTCAGTGTTCCCTGTCGGCGTGCCTCTAAATAATTTTTAATTTTAGATAAAGCATTCTGAGCTTTTTGCTTTTCTAATTCTTGGCTGGCGCTTAAAAACTGATAATCCTGATCACTGAGACTTTTATTTAATGCCCAAGCCAAAGCGTCTCGCAATTTCTCGCCACGCAACAACTGGGAGTTATCTTGACCATGGGTAGCAATCCAAGCATTAATTTCTTGACTATACGGACGTAAATTGTCTAAGGCTTGTACAACCCAGTTTTTATGAAAAACAGACTCATAAATACGGTTTTTTACCTGTAATTCACCCTGTCGTCTGACGACTAACCCCGATAGCCCTAGTTCCATTTGTTCAGAACTACCATCCGCCGTTATTTTTCCCTGTTGGAGAATTTGCTGGTATAATGCTAACAGCCGACCTGCTCGTTGCTCGTTGCTCAAGATGCGATCGCGGATTGTTCTCAAATGCTCCGGTTCATCCTGTGCTTGCCAATTTTCAATTAAATGCTGTCCCACAAGCTGTTTAACCCACTGTGCTTCATCACCATCGGTCAACCTATATGAACAGTTACAAACTAATTGACAAAGCTTTTGTGTCAGAAACGGTTGACCTCCTGTCCAGTTTAAGATTTCATGCAGAACGTTCTGGGGATTGCTAACTTTTCCTTCTAATCCTTTGATTAATGGTTTAGCTTCCTGTAATTCAAAACCATGCAGTTGAATCGCCCGACCAATATTAAAAGGTGTTCGCTTCTTATCTCGAATTAAATCGGATGGTGTAGCCACTCCTAGTAGCACAAATGTTAGGCGTTTGTATGCTGGTTTATCGACACGCTGGTTATAGCAACCTCGGATAAAGGCGAAAAAATCGTCCGTTGAAAAATTAAGGCTGAGAACACTATCAATTTCATCGATAAAAATTACAATGTTTTGGCTAACTTGTGCTAATAATATGCCTTCGATAAACTCTCTTAATCGTACTAAGGGAGGAAACATATCATATTCACGCCACCAGCTACGTAAATTGACATCGAGTTCAAAGTCTTGAACCAACCTGCGGGTAATGCTAGCATACCACTGCTCTTGAGTAATTCGCTGCGTACCATCCATTGAAACATCAATAGCAGCACAAGAAAATCCGTTTTGTTTGAGCCGATGCATCACTTGTACTCGCAAGCTTGACTTTCCCGTTTGCCGTGAGTTCAAGACATAGCAAAAATCTCCCTTTTTAAGTCCCTGATAAAGCTCGTCATCTGCTTGCCGTTTGACGTAGCTGGGTGCATCAAGTGGCAAGGTTCCGGAAAATACGTATTTGTAAGCCATGTTAAAAACTATGAATTATAAACCATCTGTCCTTGAACACCCAGACGTTCTGGGAAATATTGACGATATAAATTGCAACGTGGTGTTACTTGATTACCTTGCAGCTTGACCAAACCTAAACTGTGTAATTTAAAAACTTGTTCTGAACTAATCTGGACAGGCTCTGTTGCTATGGCTACCTCATAAAATGCTGCGGCTAACTCTGGATGTTGCTTTAAAGTTCCTAAATGTTTCCGCAGGTGATCACGAAAAATTCCCGCTTCTGTTGGTGCTATTTGCAAAAGATAGTCTAAAGTCACATTCTGACGGTAAATGTAATCCAACGTAAGTTTCACTAAATAGGGGTGTCCGCCCACCATTGCCATGAGTTGATTGGCTTGGCTAGCTTGCCAATTTAATTCATGCAGTTCGGCTAAATTTTGTACTTGCTCTATAGTCAATTCGGCTAATTCAATAACAAACCCTACATTACTTAGAGGGGAGTGATTAACATCGAGCGCACTATACACTTCGGTTGAATGTGCTATGATTAAGCGAAGTTTATTCCAGATAGCACTATTGCGATCGCTGCGTCTGGCTAAGTCATACCAGCCACGTAAAAGGCGGCAAAAGTCATCGGCAATAGCCTGATGTTCAAAAACTCGATCAACATTATCTAAGGCGAGAACTAAAGGACTGTCTATTTTGGGTAGTAAATAGTCTTGAAAGTAAGCGGTGGTGTTACTATTACAGCCAAAAATATCATCCCAATAATCATCCAAATTATTTGGAAGTTCCAGTTTTTTGGCGACGCTGGCACAAAACCAGCGAGAAAATTGGCGTAAATTGTTTAATACTGTACAATCAGCTAGCTCAAAACTTAGGGTTCGTGTTTTATAATTTTGCTGATTTACCCGACTGAGTACTCTACTTAAGAGCGTCGTCTTGCCCATTTCTTCAGGTGCTTTAATCCGAATTAATGCACCAGGTTTAGCCAGAAATTCATAACATTGAGATTCGTAAGGTTCTCTCTCAATATATTGAAAATTATCAGGTTCTCGCTCAACGTAAAGTTCTGGATTCAGCCGTTTTATATTTTCTTTTCTTGATTTATGTGATTCCTTGTTTTGTGTTTCGCAAATTTCTGTCCAATCAAATCCTAATTTTTCAGCAATCTCTTGAAAGTTTAGATTGTAGACAAATTTGCCATTCAGGAAATTACTGACAGTGGCAAGAGATAGCTCTAACTCGTCAGCTAAATCTTGTTGACGGGGATAACCCTTGTATTGAACGGCTAATTTAACTTTAGCGATGTAGTCTTGCTTTACCCTGAACGATCGCGTCATTATGCACACCCTCAATCCTGTTTTATATCATAACCGCATTTTTCTGTATATGATGGGGATTCTTTAATATCGGTTAATTCACTAATAACTCAGGTCTATCTCCGTAACAACTCAACAATAACCCGGTTAGCAGCATGTTGTGATCAAAGAGTAGTGCATCACCATTCCACATTACATTATGGACAACTTCGATTTATTCCACAACCTTCTAGATGTCATTGTACTTGTTCTAACGCTTTCAACCTATTCCCCGTATCTGGGAATCCCGGCTGGCATCGCACTCCTCTACTTTTTGTTTACCAGTAAGCCGAGATAAAAGCATGTAAGTAGAGGTTGCTGAGGAACATCTATAGGCATGGAAACGTCTTCAACACCCCTGCTGGCAAGCGGGGGTTGGCTTTGAACAGGCGACTGGTAGGTGAAGGGGCGAGTTTCACCACTATATTGGTTTCACCACTATCTTTTCGGTGGCAACCCGATGTAACTAAACCCGCCCCGACTTAGACGAGTAGGAGAGGATGTTAATGATGATCCCGTACCTGCAATGTTCGCAATCGATTTAAGGCGGCGGCTAACTCAAATCGCCGGAATAATACTAAGTCTCCTTCTGGCAAATTTCCCAGCAAATCTAATCCCTGAGATTCAAGATCTGCCATCATCCGATTTAGCACTTCGGCAACTGTATGTCGCCCATTAATATAGTGTCGTTTGGCATAAACAATCGCTTCAGCAATTGCCCGTAATTGCCCTTTCTCCACAATCTGTTCAACGGCGGCTAAATCAATTTCCTCTTTGCCAAAGACAACTTCATCCACATCCCGCACCTTCAGCTTAACGTCTCGTGAACCGCGACTGGGGTCAATGCTTTCGGGTAACGGAATACGCGGCGCAATCTCGCCAAACTCTTTTCCGCCTTCGGGAATCCGTTCCGTTTGATACTGTTTCGCGATCGCGCGGGCTTTTTCGGTAACATCGTAGGGTTGGAAGTTATCCATGGCGATGACAGTATCAGCGACATCAAAGTAATCACCGCTACCCCCCATGACTACAATCGTGGATACCCCATAATCGGTGTAGAGTTGGCGTATCTTATCGATAAACGGCGTAATCGGTTCCTTGTCTTTGGCAATCAACTGTTGCATCCGATGATCGCGAATCATAAAGTTTGTCGCCGCCGTATCCTCATCCACGAGTAATAACTGGGTATTGGCTTCTAACGCTTCAATAATATTCGCCGCCTGGGAGGTACTCCCACTCGCATTGGCGGTGGAAAATTGACGAGTAGACCGACCTTGAGGTAGTTGGTTAATAAACGGCGAAATATCGACACTGGCAATACTACGCCCATCTTCTGCCCGAATCTTTACGGCTGAGGCTTGAGTCACCACCAATTCCCGTCCATCTTCGGGAATGTGATTATAGACCCCCACCTCGAGCGATCGCAAGACGGTAGACTTACCATGATAACCACCGCCGACAATCAGGGTAATTCCTGCTGGAATCCCCATCCCGGTTACCTCTCCCCGATTGGGACAATTAAACGTTTCCCGCAAGGTTTCTGGGGATTGGAAGGGTAAGGCATTGTCCTCTAATGGGCGATCATCCACGCCACTGCGTCGGGGTAGAATGGCATCATCGGCAATAAATGCCACTAAATTCCGTTCGGCTAACTGTTGACGCATCCAGTCTGTATCTTCAATGGTTTCAACGTGCTGTTTAATCTCTACGGCATCCAGAGAGTCGTACTTCAGCGCTTGATCAACAATCTCTGGAATATCCTCGCACAACATTTCCGCCGCCTGACGCCCAGAGATACGTCGTCCCCGTGCAGGTAATCCGACGACAAAGCGAACTTCGACGAGTTCATCATTGATAAATGCAGCCGTGCGCTCAATTACCGATTGTCCCACAGACATAATTGCAATCCGCCCACTATTCCCGGTTCCCCGGTGGGAACTGAATTCTCGCGCCACTAAATCAAACTGGCGTGTCAGGTAATCCCGTAAAGCGATTTCTCGACTACGACTTTGGTAAAGGGTTTTGGGAAAATCCGCCACCGCTTGGGACAGTTGCACCCGAACATGACTGGGACTGGCAAAGGGATCACCTTGGACGCGATCGACAATTAAGGTGAAATCCGAAAAGTTATAGCGTCCCTTAATATCCTTGTAGGCTTTGTAGCTCTTGTTGTCAAGTTGGAGTAGGAGTTGGCGTAGTTTCTCGCGATTGCTCATAACCGTAGTAAGAAATTGGGTAATGGTTGTTTTCAGACTACTACCAGATCCCCGACTTCTTCACGATTACCAAATCCCTGACTCCCAAATCTAGCCGTTGCTGATCATTTCAAGGGTGGAACACCGGAAATAGCTAACGTTACCAATGACAACTGACAAATGACAGATGACTCATCTCAACAAACGACCAACCAAGGAGGTAACTGAGTTCACCAGCCATATCATCGAGCCAGCCAGGAAAATATTCTCCCGCAATTCTCGGCGATTAACCCCATAGCTGGAACGACGCCCACTACCCGCACCGTCACGCTCTAAATCATAAATAATTTTCTCCGCGTACCACCGATCAGATTTGCCGGGATATTTCATTTGCGCCTGATCCAGCAGTCGTTTGGCTAAACCCTTATTCCCTTTTACGGCTTTGAGTAAATGGGGGTCTATCCCTTCATTATGCTGGGAATCGCGCCATATCAAAAACACCATCACACCAATCAACGCCAGCAGTACGATCGCGAAGGGCAGTTTCATTGATTTAACCTTGAATGATGGATATTCCAGTTATTCTATCCGCTAATTTTCTACACTGCCAAGCTAAAAATATTTAGAAATATTAACGGCATAGTTTTCATCCCCAGGGCTTAAGTTGACAAAACCGAAAAACTGTAGCCTTAGCTACCAAAAAATTCTTGAGACTTGGCGCGATCGCACAATTGTTCCTGAGTGCTGATCAACCTGGCGGCTTGTACAGTCTGGGAATACAGCGCACGATGGATTTCTCCAGCGTCTTTTGGGGATATGCTAAAGTGACAAAAAATGTTTGTTCCTGTGATATCATGCCCCTTTCTACCTTCTCTAAAATCATCTACCCCGAAAGTGACGGTCAACCCTTGGCAGACAATACAATCCAATTCCGCTTAATTGTCACCATTCAAGGTGGAATTGATGCCCTGTTTCTTGAGAATCCTAATGTCTTCGTTGCTGGAGATTTATTCTGGTATCCAGTGGAAGGCGAACCCTGGATTAGACAAGCGCCTGATGTCATGGTTGTCATCGGACGTCCCAAGGGTGATCGACGTTCCTATAAACAGTGGGAAGAAGACAATATTCCGCCCCAAGTGGTTTTCGAGATCGCTTCTCACAGTAATACGAAGACAGAATTAGAGGAAACCAAGCGTTATTTTTATGAACGTTATGGTGTCGAGGAATATTACCTGTTTAATCCTCAGCCTGGAATCCTCAAAGGATGGCAACGGGATAACGAAGTATTACAGCCAATTCCGAGAATGTCGGGTTGGATTAGTCCCCGTCTGGGCATTCGATTTGAATTGGAAGCAGGAAATTTACAGCTATACCATCCTGATGGGGAGCGATTTGCTTCGTTTGTGGAAATTATTGAACAGCGAAGGTTAGAAAAACGGGCAAAAGAACAAGCTGAACAGGAAAAAATACAAGAACAACAGGCAAGAGAACAAGCGGAGTTAGCGCAACGAAATGCGATTCCCAAGTTATTGGCAATGGGTTTAACTGTAGAACAAATTGCTGAAGCGTTATCGTTACCAGTGGAGACTGTGCGGGCTATCGCTGAAAGGTAAGTGCGATCGCATATCTTGTAGGGTGGGCAAGTTACGTTAATTTAACAATTTCACCAGAAATTATATCCATTTGCCCACCCTACTCGTCTCCTGCATTTCCTCGCCAATTCAGTCGCCCTGCCAAATCAGAAAAATCATAGTTCTGGTTTTGCACTTTAGATGCAACAGATGAACTG
This sequence comes from Coleofasciculus sp. E2-BRE-01, assembly GCF_040221695.1. Classification (NCBI taxonomy): domain Bacteria; kingdom Bacillati; phylum Cyanobacteriota; class Cyanophyceae; order Coleofasciculales; family Coleofasciculaceae; genus Coleofasciculus; species Coleofasciculus sp. E2-BRE-01. The sequence goes on from NZ_JAVKEA010000130.1 coordinate 21,255, forward strand.
AGTACCAACACAATATTCACGGGTCCAGGAGAGAGTTGTGTGGGAATATCAAGGATCAAATGACCGGAGGCATTGACAGTAGTTGTCAGTTGAAAAACTTCCATTTTGACTTCAACCATTAGATATCAGGGTTATTGTAGCGTGATCCTCATCCTACCGCGCGATCGCACAGTTGTTTTTGAGTGCTGATCAACCGGGTAGCTTGGACATTTTGGGGATACAGAAAGAGCGCCTAATTTTGTCGGGTGGGGAAATTATGATGATCATTTTAGGTTATAGCCACCAGTATGACAATCTTTTACTAGACTAATGGTCTAGTCGGAAACCAATATATATTAATGCTCCCAGGATTCATCAAACATCAAATCCTGAACATTTTTTAACACAAAACTACCATTCTCTTTGCTTAATTCACCCCGACAGATTATCGGACAACGTTCTTGATACGCTTTCACCGCTAAAATATAGTCATAACCTGTTAACTCAGTCTTAATTTTCCGCAGCTTATCTCCAACAACACCCAGCAATGTTATCTGACCGCTTAAGGGGTCGGAATTAGGCGTGTTCATGTGCATGACTACTCCCTGAAGTGTAATCGTTTTTCCACCAGAAAGCAGTTCACTCAAAATCTCAACTTGAGAACGATTCTCGACAACGGCTAACGTTTCAATCGCCTCACTAATCCGAGTTACATAATCCCCTAGATTGGTTTTTAGGGGCAATAAAATCTCAAATTCTCCTCGCTGCTCATCCGGCTTGAGCCAAATCATAGCATTATCCAAAAATGGACGGTCTTCATACCAGCCATGAGCTTTTAAATATGCCTGAAGCTGTTTAGGTTCTATGCTTTTTAAACATTCAACATCTCGCACCGTTACATTCATAGTAAAACACCTTGACTAAGACAAATGTCACTGACTTAAGCTGGTTTCGTAGTAGGCACTTTAGTGCCAGAAGCGCTAAAGCGCTGACTACAAACTCTAATGTCAATGGCACGCTGATTAAGGCTTTTTGCAGCGCCGAAACCCTTGATATCCCGTAGGGTGGGCATTGCCCACCAGCCAAAATTTCAGGGGAAAGGTGCGTTACGCTTCGCTAACACACCCTACACATAGAGGCTTTGCGTAAGTCCTACTAATCTTCTGCAAGCTTTACATTTCTTTAGAGACCGCCTAGAAGAATCGTAAGGGTGGAACATCGGAACTAGCTGGCATGACTTGACCAATAATGCGACTATCTTTATATCCTAATTCTTGCAGAACTTGCTCACAGTTTACCGCCTGTTCACTAGGAATTGTTGCTAATAACCCGCCAGACGTTTGCGGATCAAAAAGTACCGGATAATTAACGCGATCGCACATCTCTTCCTGATTGCTGATAAACTGTGCAGCTTGGACATTCTGGGGATACAGTGAACTGACAATTCCCTGCTGCACAAGTTCCGTCACCCCCTCCAGCAGGGGAATTTTATCCCACTCTAATTCCACCGTCACCCCCGATGCTTGCACCATTTCCACCAGATGTCCCACCAAGCCAAATCCGGTTACGTCAGTACAAGCCGTTACCCCATGATCTCGAAATACTTTAACTGCTTCCTGATTCGATAACAGCATCAACTCAACCGCCTGATCAATCCAGCGCCCTTTTGCTTGTAAACGTTGATGTGCAGCAAACAAAATCCCGGTTCCTAAGGCTTTAGTCAGAATTACGCGATCGCCCGGTTTCATCCCACTTTTTTTGATAATTTGCTGAGGATGCACTAACCCATTACAGGATAAACCAAAAGTTAATTCTGTCCCTTCCGTTGTATGTCCTCCCACCAACGGCGCTTGTACTTGAGATAATACCTTCATCGCCCCCGATAATAATTGATAGAGGGTTTCCTCCTGTTGGGCGGCTGTCGCATAGGGAACCGTTACCATTGCCAAAACACTCTGAGGCGTTGCACCCATGGCAAATAAATCACTGAGACAATGATGAGTGCTAATTTGTCCAAAGATAAAGGGATCATTGATTAAAGTGCGAAAATAATCAACCGTTTGCACTAATAGTTTATCGGCGGGAACTTTGATCACCGCCGCGTCATCTGCCGTTCCCAATCCGAGAATAATATCATCTGGTGTGGAGAAATGATACTCAGCCTGCAACCGTTTTAACACTCGTTCTAGGGTAGTGCTACCCACCTTAGAACCACAGCCAGCGCAATACATCGGTGGGGCGTTTTTCGGCTTCACTAAACGGGGGGATTTCGTCAAGTTCGGCGTTTTCTTTGGAACAGGATTAGCCGATTCCATTTCTGGCAAATCCCTAAATTGCCGCATAAACTTGCGATCAATATGATCCTTCCAACGCCATAGCAGTCGGGAGTGCCAGCCAAAGGGACCCCAGGATGCGATCGCGCCGCCATCACCTGTGCCAATTAAACTCAAATACCGCCGTTGGGGTTTGTAAGGATGTAGCGTTTTTCCCTGTACAAAGCGACGCAAATTTTCGACTAAAGGCTTCCCTTGGCGCACCGCAAATACCCCAGCTTTCGGACGCGGATGATTTACCATGGTGGCAATATCACCAGCGGCAAACATATAAGGATGAGAGAAGGATTGTAACGTATCACCAACTAAAATAAACCCTTTTGAATTCGTCTGTAGTCCTGATTCCGCAATCCAACTTGGTGCAGAGGCTTGGGTTACCCAGAAGCTGTAATCGCAATCGACAACTAAACCTGAATCACAGCAAATTTTATCCGGCAATATCTGAGAAACCGTTTCCCCTAAATGCACCTGAATTCCCCGTTTTTTTAGCAACTTCTCAACATATCGCTGCGCCCAGGAATTATGCCCCGACAAGAGTTGATCCCCCCGATTAAATAAATGAATATTGACCGAGGTGTGATGGGAGTTTTTTGCCTGATGAATACGCCGTTGCATTGTCATTGCCAGTTCCACGCCACCTGCACCACCACCAACAATTCCTAAACTCAGAGATTGCTGAGGATGTTGGCTAATTGTTTCGATGATTTGATTCCATCGCGTTAAAAATTGGGGGACAGGTTTAGCCGGAATCGCGTATTTAGCTACGCCAGGAACCGATTCTTTAGCCGGGGTACTGCCAATATCAATGGATAAGACATCAAAGGCAACGGGAGGACGATTGGCACAGATAACTTTATTCGAGTTTAAATCCAAACCTACGGCTTTATCAATATATAATTGAGCGCCAGCAAATTGAGCAAGACGCCGCAAATCGATATGACATTCATCAAAGGTATAGAACCCAGCCACATGACCCGGTAGCATTCCCGAATAGGGGGTATGAGACACATTAGTAATCAGCGTCAACCGTACTCCGGGCAAGGGATTCATCCCCAACATCCGCAGTGCGATCGCGTGGCTATGACCGCCGCCGATCAGGACTAAATCTTTGTCCTTTGTCCTTTGTTCTTTGTCCTTTGTCCTTTGTTCTTTGTCCTTTGTCATTGGTTAGGGGTACTTATATGTTTAATTTACCATAGTTAAGTTTCTTTAGACTCACCCAATTGTCAATAATAACGAAATTATTTGTAGTGCGAGCATCTTGCTCGCTACTAAGTAGGTTGACATTAATGTTTTGGGTTGAGGCAAGGCAGAGGGCAGAGGGCAGAAGGCAGAAGGTTCCAAGGAAAAAGAAGCCAAGCTAAAAAGAGGGTGACAAAGATGGATTTGGTATTATCTCTCTCAGGCTAGATTGATTTCCCAGAATGGCATCGGCATAATGAAGGGAAACCAAAGGAGAACCTGTGATGCCAAAGGCTGTTATTTTTGATGTAGACGGCACCTTAGTTGATTCCGTTGATTTGCACGCCCAGGCGTGGGTTGAAGCGTTTAAACAGTTTGGCTATGATGTGCCTTACGATAAAATCCGTCATCAAATCGGTAAGGGGAGTAACTATATCATCCCTGTCTTTATTTCTCAAGCGGAATTTGAACGCCTTGGTGAGGATATTGCCACTTATCGCAAAAAATTCTATCAAGAAAATCTTCTGTCTCAGGTGCGTCCCTTTGAGGGAGTGCGCCAACTCTTTGAACGCTTAAAAGCCGATGGCAAAAAGGTTGTCGTGGCGTCTTCAGCCAGAACCGAAACCCTGACTCACTACAAAAAACTGTTGGATATTGAAGACTTAGTGGATGGTGCAACCTCTACAGACGATGTTGAAAAGTCCAAACCCCATCCCGACATCTTTCAAGCCGCATTAGGGAAGCTGGATGGGGTGACAACCCAAGATGCAATTGTGGTGGGGGATAGTCCTTATGATGCTATAGCCGCCTGTAAAATAAATCTAGATGTTATTGGCGTGCTTTGCGGTGGTTTCTCGGAAGCCGAGTTAAAAGAAGCAGGCTGTATGAAAGTGTATCAAAATCCGGCGGATTTACTCGATAATTATCATCAGTCTCCTTTGGTTTAATTGGGTGGACACAACTAAAGTTAACGGTGGGGATCGTCATTCGTCATTCGTCATTTGTAAGGGTTTGAGGATTGAAAACGTCACTGTAATAATCTAAGCACGTCCACTTCGACGTGCGGCAATGCTAATGGCATAATTATACCCGTCGAATACTTAACCACAGATTGATATATTCCTTGGTTAAGTTCACGATGCACCCACAACTGATTCCCTGGAATATCAATCACCCAATAGTCTACTATTTGATGCCGCGCATATATCTGAGCCTTCTCGTTTAAATCATAGGAAAGGGTTGAATTGGATACCTCAATGAGCCAATAAATATCGTTGGGTTGCGGATGACGCTGATCATAACGCGATTCTGGGGGTATGGCGATACAAATATCCGGTTGTGGCTCACTATTACTGGGTAATGTAACTGGGGCTGTGGCAAAGACAACCGCTTGAGTCCCTAAAAGAGCTTCTAGGTACTTCACACCGCGTCGATAGGTAACCCGATGAATCGGGAGTTCTGGAGCCATATCGATAATTTGTCCATTGATTAGTTCAACGTGCCGACCTGCCAAAATGCCAGTTTCAATCATCTGATGATAATCGGCGACAGTCCAGTGGGTTAATGTTCTAACCATAGGGATTTTGCGGCTATTTAAGTATTCAGCCTAATCGTGCTAGTTTAGCAAACTCTGAGTTTTAATGATCTATCTAATTCCCCCAACAACTACTGAACTAATTTGCGAATTTTACCATAAGCAATATAGGAACCTCCCTGGGGATTTTCCTTAACTTCATCCACTACATATAATATCCCTTCCTCTCGAATCGTGCGCGGAAAACGGATATTGTAGTCGGGATTATAGCCATCCGAAACCACTCTGGCTCGCAGTTTTTTCCCGTCCTTGATACACTGAACTAGAACTCCATCTCCCACCGTATCTGTGGTTTCTAAATCAGCCGCCGTTCCTTGGGCTTTAGCGGTTTGTAATTGTTTAGCTTGGCGGGTTTTTTGAGTGGATGCTTTTTCTTCACCGGGTTTAACCAGGCGGCGAATGTTGCCTGAGGCGCGATAAAATGTGCCATTAGCAGAAGGGGTAATTTCATCCACGACATAAGTGACACCTTGTTCGCGGATACTGCGGGGAAACTGCACGTTTAAATCCGGATTATATCCCTCAGAAATAACCCGCACTCGTAGCTTACCCCCAACCCGTTCACATTTGACTAAAACACCACTGTCGGGATTCGTTGTTACCTCTAACCCACTGGCGGCACCTGTTGTGGTTCCACGGAATTTTAAATCTTCGCGATCGCGGGTTTGGGTTTGATAAGATTGATCCCGCATTTCTTTGCGGATTGCCCGGTCAAATCGTCGATTTTCTAAACATTGGGCATAGTAGTCCAGTTGGGCTATTTCTTCAGCAATGTCAAAGAATTCGTCTAATGTCTTACGTTTGAGTTCCTCGATCGTTTCCCGCAGCTTAACCACTGCTTGTTGAAAGTCTCCTTTGTCCGCCAGGGAAACGGCTTCATCTTTTAATTTGGCAATTCTTAACTGAGAGGTTTGTTCCAAGACTTGCGGATCAGGCTGGATATCTTTGGCTTCTGCTTCTGAACCGACGGTTAAGGTAATGGAAAACTGATTGCTAATGTCTTGGATACTGCCTTCGACAATGGTTTGATAGTCATACGTCACTGTAGCAATCGTCGTCATTCCGGATTGCGATCGCGGCGACACGGTTAAGGGAATCGCTAAGGGCTTTTGTTCAACGCCATACACATCCCCCAACACAACCTCTATCGTATTACCTACCTGGGAAAAACGATAGTTATTGAGAATCTCACCAACCTTAACAAATTCTTCCGGTTGTAGCCTCACCCTGAGATTTTGCGCCACAACTGAGACTAAACTTTCCATCTCAATGTCAAACACTTGGGAGGCGTCATCAGGAGACTGAATAAAGTAGAAATTTCCCCTGGCAGCATTCGCCATGTTAATCAGTAAATCTTCGTTAAAATAATTACCAAACCCTAAGGTTGTGGTGACAATATCCGCTTCTGCTTTTTCTAAGGCTGTTTTCGTCAGCACTTGCGGATCTTTAATCCCATAATTTGCCAATCCATCGGTTAAAAGTAAGACGCGATTAATTCGTTCTGGACTTTGGTTAGCTTGAACTTGAGTACATCCCAACAACCATCCGCCACTTAAGTTGGTGCAGCCCCTGGCGCGAATTTTACCAATTTTTGCTTTAAGGGCGGCTTTATCACCAACTAATTGGGGGGGAATAATCACCTCGGCGGTGTCATCATAAATCACCACCGAAATAAAATCATCAGCACTGAGATGATCAATCAGATTTTGGGCGGCTTGAATGGCATATCGTAGGGGAGCTCCCGCCATTGAACCCGAACGATCTAGGACTAAGCTGAGATTCAGCGGACGACGCGAGGAGTTCTGCTGACTCGACTCTGATCCTTGAAAGGTAATCAGTAAGTCTACCGTCGAGGGACTGTCTGCGGCAATTAACGATTGACTTAGGGTGTAGCTGGCTTTCATATCCACCGATTGGCGTTAAGGGTTTAGATGGCATTATTTCATTTTAGTTTAACCAATGAGAAATAAGATGTCAGGTCTTGGAGACGTTCCCTGGAAACGTCTCTACCGTTGTTAATCTTCGTCATCGTCATAAACGAAATCGGGCGGCGGTGGAATATCGGGAACCAGTTCAATCGTCATTCCCTGTTCAAACATGCAGGAATCTATATCCTCTTCGTCTAAGATTACCTCCCGATGCGCCCAAGCTAAACCTTGATTGGGAAGTTTTATTTCTATCCAGCCACCTTTGGTTTGTTTGCCTGTTATTGGTACTTGTTCTCTAGTTAAATAGGTAATCACATTATCGCGAAATGATGCGGGATCAGAACGAACATTTCCGGTAACAATCACTGAACAAGTGGCAGGTTCTGGCGATGGTTTAGGTTCAGGAGAGGGAGATGGAGATGGGGAGCGACTGGAAGTAGCGCCGTTGGGGGATTTTGTCGTTGTGGGAGAGGGTGTTGATGATGATACAACGGTATCGGTTGCATCGGTTGACGGTTGGACGGCGGCACGATTAAATAAACTAATCAGTAGCGCTAATGTAGCTAAACCGCCACCAATTCCTGCCCAAAGGAGGAGTTTATTGGAGGATTTAGAAACGGCGGGTTCAGGATTTAAGAAATTGCTAAGATTTGATGATACTTGGACGCCAGCAGTCGGTTCGGTTTCCGGTTCCTCTGGCGTTTGCATATACCATTCGGGGATAGAATTGGGTTTTAATGGGAGTCGATCCGGTTGATTGCCATTGGATGCCGTTGATTCTTGGGTTGGTTCAGGATTAATCGAGTCAAAGGTGGATGAGGGCGCGATCGCACTCTCCTGTTGTGGCGATGGAACTTCTGGCGGTGTGGAGGCGGAGACGGGTGGTGCTGGGGAATCAACGGGTTGATTGGGTGAGACACTCTTGTGTGATTGGGGTGATCCCTCTGTCGGCGTGAATGGCGGGATCGGCGGTGCTGGGGAATCAACGGGTTGAGTCGGTGGGAGACTCTCCTCGGCTGGAGGTAACACCTCCCCAGGTGCAGAAGCTGAAACAGTGGGTTCTGTAGGCTCAACTGATTGGGGTGACACCTCCATGGGTGTGGATACGTCGGTGGTTTCTTCTTGATCTCGTTGATCTCGAATGAGTGAAACAGAACGCCGACTTAGAGATTCTCTAATGTCTGTTCCTCCTGTTCTCTCGACGTCCCGATTACTATTGGGATTCGACTGGGACGTTTGGCGGGATTGCTTTTGGTATAGAATTATTTGTTCGGTGTCTTTAATATCTTGATCTTTCAATCCTAAAGACTGTTGTAAATCTTTTAAGAGTTTACGAGACTTGGGGTTGAGTGAATTATCGGCTCGGAAAACTTCCCGAAACGCTTTTTTATATCGCTGTAATTTTTCCTGATACTCGCGATAGGGAGTTAAAACTTGGGCTTCTATTGCCGCACAATCGGCTGGAGTGAGATGTAGACTTTGGGCTAATGTATCCAGAGCCGAACGACCGCCAACAGAAATTTCACCCCCTCTGATCCAGCGCTGTGCTTCTTTACGATACTTCAAGCTGAGGCGATTCAGGGGAACTTGACTCAGTGCGATCGCTTGGTAAGGTTCGCTAGCATATAATCTAGGTTTTAAAGCGGGAGCAACGATTTTAAGCTGCTGAGAAACATAGTCATGAAGTTCCTTGACACAAATCCAATCATCATGATTGCGATCGGCGAGTCCTGTTGCTAGTCCTTCGATTAAGTAACGAGTGTAATCCGAGGGTTGAGATTGCTCGGATTGGTTGAAATAGGGTATGGAACTAAAACAACTCAGAAGTGCCCACTTCTCACCCGTCATTTGTTGTTTTAACCCCACCTGATTATAGTCGTTTGCCGTTATTTCCCAATCCAAAATATTGCTACAGTAACCGTCGATAATCACAATATTCTGCGGACAGGGACTGTTGCTAAGTATATCCTGGATTAAACCAGCGGGAACAACGGTTGCCTTGACTAATTCTTTGAGGGAATTGTCATCAGTCATGCGAGTGGCGGTGATGCCAGTTCCTAAATATACGGTATCATTATAATCTTGGATACATTGACCTGAGAAAAACAACAACACGACATCTTCCTCGTCACGCTTACTCAATAGCGTTTCGATGGTTTCCCGCATCACGGGAGGATTCGGATTGATCAGCGTTTCTACTTCATCAAAAGAATACTGCAAAACACGTTGCATCGCTTCAACAGCGTTAACGGCTCCGGGTACGGGGTGAAAACCATAGCCGTACTCACTTACCCCAATCAGCAATGCTATTTTCACAACTGGTGATTCCCTAGACTGCTACAACGTTTTGTGCTGCCTAAATTACTCCCATCAAGATTTTTTCAGGCAATTGGTGACCCTAGGTTTAGACTCACAGGTTCCACTAAGCGGTTATACATTTTATCTGCTATAGTTATGGGTTTTGTCCGTTTTTGCGGAATCAACTGACCCCGTCCTTACACTGCAAACAGCCAGGATGTCAAGACAGACATTGAAATGTGTGTTAGCTTAGACTCTTGATGGTTGTCGTTGAATACACCCTCTTTAAACCTTTACTTCTGTTATATCCGGATAGACAGGCAGGTATCTACCGAAAGGCTAATTTTTTGGTCTATTTACAAACCTATACATTGATCGTAAACTATATTTTTATTTGTGGCTACCATCGCTTTTTTCTTGTGACTAGAGTTTGTGGCAATTTGATAGCTAAGATAATATCCCCCTAAAGTATTGAGCCAAAGGTTATTGGTTTTCAGTGGTTTACCCAATATCCAGGGACGGGGGATCTTATTCTAACCTCATAAAATTCACCCGATTGGAACTCTACAGCAACAAAAAAAAACCAGACAATGCCTCTATTAATTTGTAGTCAGAGTGTAATTAACACAACCCCAAAAATCATAATTGCTGCGCCAATTGACCGTTCTTTGATGCCTTTTTCTTTAAAAATAAAATGCCCCAGCAGTACACTGAGTAAGACACTCATGCGCTTGACCGAAATGACATGAGCCACCAGTGTCATGTTAATCGCCTGCATTTGGAAGAGGACGGCTGCACCGTGAAAGAGTCCAATAGGTACCAAGGAGATAAAATTTTGGCGGATTTGGGTTAAGCGATCATAAGCCTTATACAACATGATTGGTGTCATCGCTGTTGCAATAAACGAATAATTCGCGATCGCCCAAAAAGTTGGTGAGGAATTTTGCACCCCAACCTTGTCAACGTTAGAGGTGATACTCCAAATAAACGCCACCAGGATCATCAGCTTCGGTCCCTTTTCCCGGAACAGAGATTTGAAAGGAGCCAAGTAACCCTGCTTTTTTTCTTTCAAGTTCAAAATATAAGATCCGGCGACAATCAAGACCATGCCTATGGCATCCATGATTGTCGGATATTCTTGAACAATCAGCGGAGAGGTGACTAATAAAAACAGGGGAGTAAACGTAATTAAAGGAACTGTGATCGATAAATCAGATACCTTGATCGCCTTAATATATAAAATCATCGAAATCACATTGAGACTGCCACCAACGAGCAAGGCAAGTCCAAACCGATTCCCCAGTTCAGGGATGTTAATAAAAAATAAAAAAGGCAGCAATAAGGAAAGTGTGAAGACAATTAACGACCACGAGACAATATAAACATTAATAGTTTTTAAACCATGTTTACTGGTGACATCCTTGAGCGATTCAAAAACAGCGGTTAGGGTAGCAAATATAAACCAAGTCATGGGCAATTGGAATTTATTGAATAACTACAATCTATGAAACTCATCATTTTTTGATGTATAACTTATGACTGATCAATCAGGGCGGGTTTTGGTGACCGTTATCGGTCACAAGCCAAGGTGGGTTTTGTTTTTCAGTTATCAGTGATCAGCAAGCTTTAGTGGCTAAACCCGCCCCTACAGTAGCTAAACCCGCTCCGACAATTGACTGGAGACGTGCCATGGCACGTTTCTACAGAGGGCAGGTTATACTTTTATACTCAAAGGGAAACTTCCTCTGGTAAAATCAGGGCTTGCAGAGAAAAAGTATCCCAGATTACCAAAATCCCAAGGGCAAGCTGGGACAGTCAGTCATCAACTTGGTGCAACGGGCAAACTCATGAAACGTAGAAAATTTGTCGGGAATGCTGTCATTGGTGCAACAGGCACCGCCGCCTTAGCGGGGTGTCGCCCAACCGCCACTAATTCAGGGGCGCAAAGCGGTAGCCAACCCCAAATTCGGTGGCGCATGGCAACGAGTTGGCCCCAATCGTTGGATACTATTTTTGGCGGCGCAGAAACCATGAGCCAGCGTGTCAGTGAAATGACCAATGGACGGTTCACGATTAAGCCCTTTGCTGCTGGTGAAATTGTACCCGGATTGCAGGTGCTAGATGCAGTACAAACTGGCACGGTGCAATGTGGTCACACCGCTAGCTATTATTACATCGGCAAAAACCCAGCTTTGGCATTTGGCACAACTGTTCCCTTTGGTTTAGACGCCCAACAACAGAATGCCTGGTTATACCATGGCGGTGGTTTAGAGGCGATGCACAAGCTTTATAGTGACTTCGGCGTGATTAACTTTCCGGCTGGGAATACGGGAACTCAGATGGGCGGCTGGTTTAAGCGGGAAGTTAACTCGGTGGCGGAACTCCAGGGTTTGACCATGCGGATTCCTGGGTTAGGGGGTGACGTGATGTCCCGGTTAGGGGTCAATGCCCAAGTTTTACCCGGTGGCGAGATTTACCTAGCATTGGAACGGGGGGCGATTGACGCGGCTGAATGGGTGGGTCCTTATGATGACGAGAAACTCGGCTTGCATCAAGCGGCTCAACTCTACTACTATCCCGGTTGGTGGGAGCCAGGAGCAACGTTAGAAGTGCAAGTGAATAAGGCAGAGTGGGATAAATTGCCCAAAGAGTATCAGGAAGTCTTCAAAATGGCAGCCATGGATGCCAACCTAAATATGCTGGCACGGTATGATGCCTTAAATCAACAAGCCCTAGGAAAACTGCTGGAGGCTGGAGTGAAGCTGACGCCCTATTCTCAAGAGATTATGCAAGCGGCTCAGAAGGCATCCTTTGAGATATATGAGGAGAATGCTGCTCAAGATAGTACGTTTAAAGAGGTTTACGAGCAGTGGAAGGGCTTTCGCGAACAGATTTACCAATGGCATCAGGTGAATCAACTTAGTTTTTCTAATTTTGTGATGGCGAGTCAGGGATAAGGAAGTAGAGACGTTGCATGCAACGTCTCTACCAAATGATGCGTCCTAACCGCTATGGCGATTGCTATAACGTTTGTGCAAAACCCGCCCTGACTTAGTGTTGAGTTTTGAATTTTGAGACACCCTCATCGCCCCCAGCTTCCCCAGCTATCCTTAACCCCAGATGAAACTAAACCCGCCCCGACACTGAGAACCGCTATAATAAATCCGCCTTTCCCAAATATGTCATTGATGAGGTGTGAACGATTGAAGTTTAAACAGTCTACTATGCGGCACTATCCGTTAAAACGCTCTACTCTAAAAAAACCAGGATTTGACTGGGTTCAGATTGCTCTGTTGGTTTGGATTGGTGTCTTAGGGGCGGCTGAACGTGCCGCTGCTCACCACCCGGTTGGGGGTAGAACCCCTGCCAATATCTGGGAAGGGTTGCTCTCTGGATTCGCACACCCAGTTATCGGATTTGACCATTTGGCGTTTGTTGTGGCTGTGGGTTTATTAGCCGCGAATCTTGTTCGGGGTGGTTTTATTCCGGTTGCCTTTTTGTTAACGGCAATGGTAGGTACAGGGATTCACCTGTTAGCGATTGACTTGCCGATGACTGAACTGGCAATTGCGGGTTCGGTGGTTCTGTTTGGGGCAATGCTGATAGGGCAATACCGTCTCGATTATAAAGTGTTAACTGGACTGGCTGCGATCGCGGGATTATTCCATGGTTATGCTTATGGAGAAGCCATTATTGGTGCCGAGATGAATCCGATAGCGGCATACCTGCTGGGATTTACGCTCATTCAGGGGATTATTGCTTTCGGCGCGATGATGGCAAGTCAACTTATTCTCAAGCGATGGAGTGAGAATGCATTGGCTATCCTGCGGGTTTTCGGCTTGGCAATTTGCTCAGTGGGAGTCATGTTCCTAGCAACTGCCATTGTCGGTTGACATCTCCACTCCTTAAAAGAGAGTGGATTCTAAGCTGATGTGAAGCCTCGGTCTTAAGACGCGAGGCTTCACATTTCTCACGGTATGATCGTTTTAGGTTGGAAAACAGGTCATACCGTTTCGGTTCTGTATTGAGTTCCAAAAGTTGCCACACGTCTTTTCTGCTCAAATGACAAATGACAAATGACAAATGACTAATACATTTCCGCCTCAAGCTGACTCAGTGGCACAAAACACTCTTGCGGTAAAAGAATCGGTTTCGCCCGAAAAATCAACTTGCCACGATAGGTAAAACGGTCAATTGCCACACCCATGGGACGTTGGGTCAGGTGGGGATGGACTTCATAATAGGTATGGTATATCTGCCGAGCGGCTCTGAGAAGACCCGGGTCTAACAACATCGGTAACCCTGTCCGAGTGTCTTGATACTCTTCTTGCCATTGCTGTGATGTGTATACCACCCGCCTAACCCTATTGTTTAATTCACCACCATGATTCTTGTCGGACGTTTCGCTGTAGAGCGAGTCGCTGCGCTCCTGGTTAACTTAACTTATGGCTGTTTGAGAATCTCAATCAAAGCATTTCCCATCTCCTGACAACCGACAAGCGTCATTCCTGCTGACATAATATCCCCTGTACGGTTACCTTTCTCTAAAACTTTAAAAACGGCTTGTTCAATTTGGTCAGCCGCCGTTGGTTGATTCAACCCATAGCGTAGCATCATTGCCGTACTCAAGACTTGAGCCAAGGGATTTGCCTTATTTTGTCCCGCAATATCCGGGGCAGAACCGTGAACGGGTTCAAAAACGCCGGGTTCTTTTTCCCCTAAACTGGCAGATGGTAACATGCCAATACTTCCGGTGAGCATCGCCGCCGCATCAGAAAGCACGTCTCCGAATAAATTGCCCGTGACAATCGTATCAAACTGCTTAGGTGCCCTGACTAACTGCATGGCAGCATTGTCAACATACAGATGAGATAACTCCACATCCGGATACTCAGCCGCTAATTGAGTCATGCGATCGCGCCATAATTGAGATACCTCGAGAACATTAGCTTTATCGACAGAACAGAGTTTACCCTGACGTTTCTGTGCCGTTTCAAATGCCACTCGTCCAATGCGGTCAATTTCGGCTTCGGTATACGCCATCGTATTTACACCGCGCTTTTCCCCCGTTTCAGTGGTAAAGATACCCTTTGGCTGACCAAAATAAACCCCACCTGTCAATTCTCGCACCACCATAATATCCACCCCGTCAACCACCTCCCGTTTCAAGGTTGAGGCATCAATGAGTTGGGGTAATATAGTGGCAGGTCGCAAATTGGCAAATAAACCTAATCCTGCTCGTAATCCCAACAAACCCGTTTCGGGGCGTTGATGGCGCGGCAGGTTATCCCATTGATAACCGCCGATGGCAGCCAGTAAAACAGCGTCGCTATGGCGACATTTTTTCAGGGTGTCAGTCGGTAGGGGTTCCCCAGTAGCATCAATTGCCGCCCCTCCGATTAAGGCTTCAGTGAATTCAAAGCTAAGGTCGAACTGTGCGCCAATCACTTTTAACACATCTACCGCGACTGCCATAATTTCTAGACCAATGCCATCACCGGGCAAAAGGGTAATGCGGTAGTGCTGCTGTGCCATAACTTATCGTGTAATCTTGGGGACAATTTCAAAACGTGGACACCTGAACCTTATGACTGACCAGGCAGTCTCTTATGATAACGGCTAATTGACCCCCCTGACCGGAATCAATGTTTCAATTTTTTAATTTTGTCGGGAAAATGGGGATTGAGGATTACGGAAGAGGGGAAGCAGTGAGAAGGAGAAGAACGACTTGTAATGATGAGTTGTTGAGTATTCGCTCATCGGGAACGAACTGGAGGACGCACAAAACTTATCGAGTTAGAACACTATAAGCTTTTACCTACGGAGACTGAGATTACGATGGCACTGAATTTAGTTAACCAACTGGGTGAATGGAATCCCCAGTTATTTCGGGAAATCAAAGGACGGCTTAAACCCCGCAATATTTTAATTGCCGTCGCCATGTCTTTCCTGGGACAGTTACTGCTGCTGATGGCTTTCGCGGGTCAATTACCCGTGGCTAAAGATACCATGATGGTTTACAACCGTTATTGTACAGGTTCAACTGAGGAATACTCCACGATTCCAACCTGTCTATCCGATGGTTTGGGTGGATTTGTGATCAATTGGTCACTCTGGTGGCAGGATGTCTTTTTGGGACTCAGCCTAATCGGTATTTTTGCCCTGTTAGTCGTTGGCACTTATATGCTGATTAGTGATTTGTCTCAGGAAGAACGTCGGGGTACGCTGAATTTTCTACGGCTGACTCCGGGTTCAACGCTGAGTATTTTAGGCGGCAAATTATTGGGAGTCCCCCTGTTACTTTATCTAGTCGCCGCCCTCGCCTTGCCCTTGCATCTGGTGGCGGGTTTGGCGGGTCACATTGGTTTGAGTCAGATTCTAGCGTTCTACACGGTTCTAGGTGCTAGTTGCCTATTCTTTTTCAGTGGGGCGTTACTTTTTGGCTTAGTCGGTAATTGGTTGGGAGGTTTTCAAGCTTGGTTGGGGGGTGGCGGAATTCTCCTATTCCTGTCGATTATCACCAGCGTTATTGACGGGGGGATGAACCATTACTCCACGGATTGGCTGACCTTGTTTAATCCGGCAATTTTGTTGCCCTACCTGATTAATTCGAGTTATCTAGATGCGGTTAATACTTATCCAAACGGTGATTTTGGGGATTTGGGTTGGTTTTATCTCCCCATCGGTAAGACAATCTGGATGATGGCGGGATTTGCTATTCTCAATGCGGGTTTATGGAGTTATTGGATTTGGCAGGGGTTAAATCGGAATTTTCACAATCCTACGGCTACCTTACTGAGTAAACGACAAAGTTATCGGTTAACGGCTTGCTTTGAAGTGATGATTCTCGGATTTGGCTTAAATCCTCAGGTACATGAATGGAGAACCTATGCCGAAGGATTGTTTGAGAATCTGGAAATCCTGCTGGTGTTTAACTTGATCCTGTTTTTAGGGTTAATCGCCGCGTTGAGTCCCCATCGTCAAACGATGCAAGATTGGGCGCGTTACCGCCATGCCAAACGCTCGTCCCGCAAGGCTGGAATTATGGCAGACTTAATCTGGGGCAAAACCAGTCCCGCCCCTGTGGCGATTTTCTTGAATTTAGCGATCGCGTCTGCTATTTTACTGCCATGGATTCTGCTGTGGTCGCCCAGTGAATACAAGACACCTGCGGTTTTGGGACTATTAGTAACTGTCAGTCTCATCGTTTTCTATGCTTCAATTGGACAGCTTATGCTGTTGATGAAAACACCGAAGCGGGCGGTTTGGGCTGCAACGGTGGTTGGTGGACTGATTATCTTACCGCCAATTATTCTGGAATTGTTGTCCATGTCTCCGTCAGTAGACCCTGCGGTATGGCTATTTTCGGCGTTTCCTTGGGCTAGCATCGAATATGCGGCGGGAACATCAGTATTATTAGCCCTGGTTGGTCAATCCCTGGCTTTAGTCTTGTTGAATCTGCAACTAACGCGACAGTTGAAAAAAGCAGGTGAGTCTTCGACCAAAGCCTTACTATCTGGGCGGATGCCCTTAGAGATTCAGTAATTGAATCATCATTGTATTGTAGAGACGTAGCATGCTACGTCTCTACAGCTAAAATTGTTTTGGCTAGACCCTTGGAAGAAAACCCAGAAAACCTGCATAATGCAAAAAATCCGTCAATTGGTAATTCTACCATTACTAACTCTTTTCGCGATCGCAACCCTCAGCAGTTGCGGTGGTGATAGTGCAGAATCAGGAGCGATTCGAGTTGGCTCAAAAGATTTTGCTGAACAATTTATCTTAGGAGAAATGTATGCGCTGGTATTAGAAGAGGAAGGCTTTCCCGTAGAACGCAAACTTAACTTAGGGGGGACTCAGGTGACTCATGAGAGTCTCAAATCGGGAGAAATTGATTTATATCCAGAATATACAGGGACTGGATTGATCACAATTTTGAAGCGTCCTCGGAATAGCGATTCCCAAGAAGTCTATGAAATCGTTTCCCAGGAGTATGCGGAACAGTTTAATTTAGAGTGGCTGGAACCCGCACCCATGAATAATACATACACGCTGTTTATGACGCCCGATGATGCCCAACAGTATGGAATTGAAACGATTTCTGATATAGTGCCTCAAGCTAATGAACTGAAGATGGTTGGCACCTATGAGTTCCAAGGGCGTCCTGATGGATTATCCGGGCTGAAGCAAGTGTACGGGAATTTCAAACTAGCAGAGTATAAAGCCGTGAACGCCGCATTGAGGTATCAAGCCTTGGCTCAAGATCAAGCTGATATTGCCGTTGGTTTTGCCACAGATGGAGAAGTCAGCGCTCTGAATTTGGTCAGACTGGAAGATGACAAAAATTTCTTTCCTCCTTATGAAGTTGCGCCCGTTGTGCGTCAGGATGTCCTAGAAGAAAACCCAGAAATTGCCACGATACTCAACAAGCTTTCGGCAACAATTACAGATGAGACAATGCAACGTCTCAATTACCAGGTAACTGGGAAACAACGTGAACCTGCTGAAGTAGCGAAAGAGTTTCTCGTTGAACAAGGATTTCTGGAATCTAATAACGACGAGGGGGAATTTTAGTTAAAAGTTGCTGAATCAGTATTGGGGTGAGGAGAGGGAACAGGTAAAGGTTGTTGTTGTAGTGCGAACGTCTTGCTCGCTATTGTGTCAGTTGGTTTTACTTATCAAGGCTTATTCTTGCACTAAATGAACCTTAAATCGTCCTCAAAGCCTTAATTTTATTTAAAAAGGTCAAAATTCAAAACTTAGTCTGGGCGGGTTTAGTGACATCTGGGTGCAAAGGAAACGATAGTAGTGAAACCCGCCCCTACATTTGGAAAGAATGGGTTTGAGGTAACGTTATCTTTGAAAGAATGGTTTTGAGGTAAGTAGGTTGGTGGAAATAAACTTAACTAGATTAAGTTATGTAAGCAAGCCTCAAACCCTTACTGTTCCCTGTTCCCTGTTCCCTGTTCCCTAATCTCCACCGCTAACTTTAATTGTGTTCACCTACTTAAGGTTATCATCAATAGCTGCCCGAAAGCACATAAACTCACCCCTATACACTCAAAACTCACGCGCCATGCCCAACTAGCAAAGTGAAGGGTCAAGACTACTCGGAATTGGAATGAATGGTTAACGTCAAGGGATGCATTTGGGGAAAGTCTTGCTGAATAATTCGGATAACTTTTTGTTGACTGGTCTTATTTTTTACAATAAATTGGGCAGTACCATCGCCTTGAGAACCAACACCCTTGCCCCCTAAAATATAAGGTTGAATCGGCTCATGATTGAGCAGTTGGTGCAAAACGGGAGCTGTCAATTGTTGGGAACAAGCGGGGATGAGATAGCGATCAAATTCAGCTTGAGCCTTTGTCATCAACTGACCCAGCTTGGGAGCATCTCCTGCTTGCAGTGCTTCAACCGCCTCTTGAGTAATTTGATAACTAATAGTGCCGAGATAGTGCTGTACATTCTTCTGTACGTTATCAGTACCAAAGGGATAACACTGATTCAGCCGACTGAGGATTTCTTGGGTATTTTTACTCGCGCCCAGATCAACAATGACAAAAAACAAATCTTTTGGAACATTTAGCTCGATAATATCCGCCGATGCGCCATCAAAAATTATGCCAATTGGTTGATTCCCATAAGCGCAGGCTTGATCCATACGTCCGCAGCGAGAAGGTGTAGTTGTCTCACCCAGATAAGCATATTCCATTTCGCCTCGCCGATTCATTTTCAGATCATATAAATGATTAAAGGCGCGTGCGACTAAAACGCAAATAGCGGCACTGGATGATAACCCTTTCTGTATGGGTAAATCAGTGCAATAGTTATCGATTTCTACGCCACCTACTTGGAAATAGGTAAGAAAATGATAAGCGACGCCAGCCGCATAACTGCAAAACCCTCCCTTTTGGGCTTCAGCAAGGAGAACAGAGCGTTCCATAGGCAACTGAATGGGTTCTGGACGAATACCATCACTCAGGGAAGCGTGAAGAATGAAATGAGTAGGGTGGGGCTTGACGTTGGCATAGAGTCCCTGGTTGGTTCCTGTGATAATGGTGTAGCCTTTTCCAAGCTGAGGATTCAGGCGGCGGTAGCCTCCCGCCCAATCGCTGTGTTCACCAAACAGACAAAGGCGACCTGGCACAAACAGTTTCATTCATAACCCCTATAATTATTGCGATCGCTATTAATAGAGTACTCTGGAGGTTAACGTATTGGCGCGATCGCTCTACGCTCATGCCATTTACAATCTCAAACTGATATGACTCACTTTGGCATCATCTGTCCGGCTTCAGCAGGTCACCTCAACCCAATGACTACCTTAGGATACGAGCTAAACAAGCGTGGTCATCGTGTTACCCTGTTTGGAATACTCGATGCTCAGCCCAAAACTGTGGCAGCAGGACTGGATTTTTGGGCAATTGGTGAATCTGAGTACCCTCTTGGGGCAAATGCCGAATTGTTTGCCCAATTAGGTAAACTCAATGGTCGCCCCGCCTTGCAATACACTATCAATTGGATAGCTAAACGGACAGCAATGTTTTTCCGAGAAGCTCCGGACGCTATTAAAGCGGCTGGTGTGGAAGCGCTGCTAGTCGATCAAGTTTCACCCGGAGGAAGAACAGTTGCTGAATTATTGGACATTCCCTTTGTGACTGTCTGCTGTGCCTTAATGTTAAATCGAGACTACAATCTTCCTCCCTTTTTCACTCACTGGCGCTATAATCCAGCTTGGTGGGCGCGTCTGCGAAACCGATTGGGTTACAAGTTACTTGATCGGCTTGGACGACCTATCCAAAACGTAATTACAGAGTACCGCCAAAAGTGGAATTTACCCGTTAATTCTAGCTACCGTGATGCTTACTCCCAACTGGCTCAACTGAGTCAACAGCCTGCTGAGTTGGAATTTCCCAGGCAGTATTTACCTGAGTGTTTTCATTTCACAGGACCTTATCATAATCCTGCCAGTCGAGAACCTGCTCCTTTCCCTTTTGAAAAGCTAACTGGAAAACCTTTAATTTACGCCTCAATGGGAACTCTTCAAAACCGCTTGATGCCTGTTTTTAACCGAATTGCGGAAGCTTGTGTTGGATTAGATGTCCAGTTGGTAATCTCTCTGGGTGGTTCTGCGAGTCCAGAATCTCTACCAGAATTACCCGGTTCGCCGTTAGTTGTTGGCTATGCACCCCAATTGGAATTGTTGCAAAAAGCGACTTTGACTATTACTCATGCAGGTATGAATACCACTCTAGAATCCTTGAGCAATGGTGTGCCAATGGTAGCGATTCCGATTGCTAATGATCAACCTGGTGTGGCAGCACGTATTGCTTGGACGGGTACGGGCGAGTTTGTCCCCTTAGCACGCTTAAATCTTTCCCGGCTGCGAGGTGTAATTGAAAAGGTATTGAGAGAAGATTCCTACCAACAAAATGCAATACGGTTACAACAAGCAATTCATCGGACTGGAGGAGTGAATCGAGCGGCTGATATTATTGAACAGGTTGTATCTACTGGGAAGCCAGTCTTAGCTTTAAGAAACTAATCAACAAGCCAACATGCGTTCTCCCTGAAAAGGGGGAGTCAACAGCTTTCGCTGTTGCATAAGTCAGTATCCTTTGTTTAAGTAACTTACTCCTTAGGGTAGATTCAACAAACCATTCAGGTTGCTTACTATCTGAGAAATATCAGCCAATATCTCTCCCTTATGGAAACTTATGATGTCATCATCATCGGTGCCGGACATAATGGTTTAGTTTGTGCCGGGTATTTGCTCAAGTCAGGTTACAGCGTTTTGCTACTAGAAAAGCGCTCTATCGTAGGTGGAGCCGCTACAACTGAGGAAGCTATGCCGGAAGAAGCTCCGGGCTTCTATTTTAACCTGTGTGCGATCGATCACGAATTTATTCACCTAGGACCAGTTGTTGAAGAACTAGAGTTAACCAAGTTTGGACTTGAGTATCTATACTGCGATCCCACGATTTTCTGTCCACATCCTGATGGCAAGTATTTCTTAGCTCATCGCTCCGTTGAAAAGACTTGTGCAGAAATCGCTCGCTATAGCCAGCGTGATGCCCAGAAGTATCGAGAGTATATGGACTTTTGGCATCGCCTGATTCAAGCCATTACTCCTATATTCAACGCACCCCCTAAATCGATTATTGATATTTTAGGGAACTATGGGTTGCATAATCTGCAAGACATGCTCTCATTGCTAGGAGGCGTGGATAAAAGCCTGGACTTGCTCCGTACCATGCTGACAAGTCCTAAGGATTCATTAAATGAGTGGTTTGACTCCGAATTTGTCAAAGCTCCCTTAGCTAGACTTGCCTCTGAACTGGGGGCTTCTCCGGCTGAGAAAACGATCGCGATGGGGGCGATAATGATGGCACTCCGTCATGACCCCGGTACCGCCAGACCGCGTGGGGGTACGGGTGCCTTAGTCCAAGCCTTAATTAAGCTGGTGAACCATCATGGAGGCACTATCTTATGCGATCAGCATGTTGAGCAGATTCTCATGGGCAACAATGGACGAGCCGAAGCCGTTCGGGTTGCAGGGGGTCAGGAGTATCGAGCCAGAAAAGGGATTATCTCCAGCATTGACGCCCAGCGTCTCTTTCTTCAGCTTATTGATCCAGCCGATGCTCAAGCGATCGCGCCTCAGTTAAACGAGCGGATCAAGCGTCGGATTGTCAATAGTAATGATGGCATTTTGAAGATCGACTGTGCCCTCTCAGAAGCCCCCCGTTTTGAAGCGTATGACCATAAAGATGAATATCTAATGGGGTCAGTGCTAATTGCCGACTCGATTAATCAGGTCGAAGCAGCTCATAATTTGCCGATCATGGGACAGATTCCGGATCAGGATATCTCGCTGTGGGTGGCTGTGCCAACCGTCCTCGATCCTTCGATGGCACCAGAGGGCAAACATACGCTATGGATTGAGTTTTATGCCCCCTATCAAATTCGTGGCGCTGAAGGGACGGGTTTGTTTGGTACAGGGTGGACAGAAGAGCGAAAGAACCAAGTCGCGGATCGGATCATAGACAAGCTGGCAGAGTATGCGCCAAACGTTAAAGATGCCGTCATTGCCCGTCGAGTTGAGAGTCCGGCTGATTTAAGCGATCGCCTGGGCGTTTACAAAGGGAATCATTATCACATTGATATGACCCTAGAGCAGATGATCTTTTTCCGTCCTTTACCCGAAATTGCTAATTACCAAACCCCGATTGACGGATTATTCCTGACTGGGGCGGGAACCCACCCCGGTGGCTCAATTTCCGGTCTACCCGGACGTAATTGCGCTCGCGTATTTCTCAACACCCAGCAGCCCTTCAGCCAGAACGTCAAAGAAGCCGGAAATTGGCTTAAATCCCGACTTGAGTATGTTTCTAAACTGTCTCAATAAAGCAGTGATTTAATTCCATAGAACCATTAGGAGAAAACCATGGAGACTAGAGATTTTCAAACTCAAAGCGAAAACGTCCCTTATCCCAGCATTCCACCCCTCATCGATAGCCGGGAGACAGAATATCGGGGAACAGGAATTACCAGTTCGGTCGCGATTTTTGGTCATCCTATCCATCCGATTATTGTCATCTTCCCAATCGCGTTCTTGAGTAGTGTCGCTGGTACAGATATCGGTTATTGGCTAACCCGCGATGTATTTTGGTCAAGAGCCTCAGTTTGGCTATTGGGACTGGGATTACTGTCAGCAATTGCAGCCGCGCTAATTGGTCTTGTAGACTTCCTGCGTATTTCCCGAGTCCGCCAGCGTACAGCCGGTTGGGTACATGCGCTGCTCAATGTGGCGGTACTGGTGTTGAGTGGTGTTAACTTTTTCCTGCGATTGGGCAAACCAGTGACTATTATTATTCCCGTGGGACTGATCCTTTCCTCAATCGTGGCAATTCTGCTATTAGCGAGCGGTTGGTATGGCGGTGAATTAATGTTCCGTCATAAGGTGGGTATCGTTGGTTCCGGTGAGACTCATGTCTCTTAAACTTATGACAAAGGCACCATTGTAGAGACGTTGCATGCAACGTCTCTACATAAATGATGTGTCCTAACCGCTATGGCGGTTGCTATAAATAGGGACATATTCAGCAAACCCTACATATCTGCCAAAGGTTCACGATTCAAAATATCCCGACATTGCCGCCACTGGGGTAAATACTGATCCATGTAGGCGTGGAATCGTTGATTATGATGGCGTTCCCAGAGATGAACTAACTCATGAACTAGGACATATTCCAGGCATTGAGTTGGTTTTTTAGCTAACTCTAAGTTTAACCAAATGCGGCGATCGCGGATATTACAACTCCCCCATTTAGTTTTCATTCTCTTAATCCCCCAATCAGCCACTTGTTGCCCAATAATCGGTTGCCATTGGTTGAGTAAATCGGGGATTCTGGCTTTGAGTTGTTCGCGATACCATTCGGTTAAGACTACGGCGCGATTTTGGGTAGATGTACCGGGATTAACAAAGAGTTGCAGGGTGTTAGGATTCGCGATCGCGATTTCGTGACGCCCCTGTCGTTCGATGACGTGCAGTTGATAGGGAGCGCCAAAGACATAATGGTTTTCCCCGGATATCATTTCCCGTTTCGGTTGGCGGGGTTGGGCGGCAAATTTGGCTTGTTGTTTCTGAATCCAAGAGAGTTTAGAAATGATGGCGAGGCGGATGTTATCTTCACTGAAGTGTAAGGGGGCAGCAACGCGGACGCGCCCATCGGGGGGATAAACAGCTAGGTGGAAGTTTTTGATCGGCTTGCGCTCAATTTGGATGGGAATGTTTCGGATGATTACGGTTAGTTCTGTGTCTAGGTTATTGATACTCATCTTGATTCTTGACTAGCTCTAATATTTCCGCTATATTAATAGTAGTATCGCCGATCGCGGTGCGGATGGCTCGCTCGATTTCCCGTTCCTTAAACCGATTGCCGATCCAACCCTCTTTTTTGGTGCAGCGGACTGCCTGATCGATAGACAGCGCCAGGGCTTTATTTTGTCCTAAGTTATCGTAGAGCGATCGCTTGGCGGCGGTGTCGAGGGAGGGGGGATAATTTGACCTAGCTGTGCTTTCGGGTTGGACAAGTTGTTCTGCCAGTTGTTTGACGTTTTCGAGGTAGTCTTGATAAGTGGTGGCTTGCTGTCGCCGTTGTTCAATTAAGGTATCCAGTAAGTCGGACATTTCCTGGTAATATTTGGGATTGACGGGACTCTCATCAATGATGATTCTCCGCATATTGTTCTCGATGGTTTCTGCGACGGCGTCTTGATTCTGTTGTAGGGTATCGGGGAGGGTTTCTAAGGCGTTCACCCCGTTTTTAACAATCAGTTGAATTAAGCCTAAATTCTCAAAATTCGAGACAACTTGGCTGGATTCGGCGCGGATGTAGGTGTCGAGGAGGTGGCGCATGGCGGGTTCGTAGAGTTTCATGTCTACAGCGTCTCCACTGGCGATTTTTACCTCATCGCGCATCTGGCTGTAATGGTTAACGTCGGCTTTAATTTGGTTGGCTTCCTGGGGGGTATACCCGGCTTCTGTCATCTCATTGGCGAGGTGGGAATAGGCGCGAATTAAGGCGTTGACGGATTGGTAGAGGGCGACTCGTTTGGGTTCATTATTGGCGAGGGCGTCTTGATCGCGGGTGTCGGCGGTGCAGAAGTAATGCAGGTAGTCGGAGGTGTGGCGGGGAGGGGAAACGGGTTCACATAGCGCCTTGACGGTTTCCAGGGTTTCTGAGAGGCGATCGCGCCCTTTTTCCAGGCGATTTTTCAGTAATCCGGCTACGTCGTCAGGATCGTAGCCGTCAAATGCGCCACTGGTGTAGTCGGTGACAGCGCCTTCGAGTTGTTTAAATAGGTCTTTATAATCAACGATATAGCCATAGTCTTTATCCTCCCCATCCAGGCGGTTGACGCGACAGATGGCTTGGAATAAGCCATGATCTCGCATAGTTTTGTCGATGTAGAGGTAAGTCGCGGGAGGCGCATCGAAGCCAGTCAGGAGTTTATCCACGACAATCAGCAGGCGCATTTGTCCGGGTTGTTTGATAAAGCGTTCTTTAACTTTGTCCTCGAATTCTTCTACTTGAGACATGGCTTTGTCTTCGGGTTGGTTGAAAAAATCTGCCAGCATTTTTCGGTATATTTCATACTGGTGCAGTTTCTCGGTGTAGCCTTCTCCGGTTTCTTGTCCTTTGATATCCGATGGGGCGGGTTTATAACTGGTAATAATCGCGCATTTTCCGGCTAAATCCGTTTGGCTGAATAGCTCGTAAATTTTGCAGGCTTGGTAAATACTAGAACAGACTAACATGGCATTACCGCGCCCGTCCATCAGTCGGGGTTTGGTTTCCATGTCGAGGAGGATATCATCAACGATTTGTTCGAGGCGAGATTTGCTAGAGAGGAGGTTTTGCATGGTTCCCCACTTGCGTTTGAGTTGGGTTTTGGCGGATTCGGTTAAGCCGCGAGTTTTTACCTGAAACCACTGGTCGATTTTTTGGTGTGAGGTAATAGTTTGGTCAATATCGCGGGCTTCGTAGCGCAAGTCGAGAACGATACCATCGGTGACGGCTTGATCGAATTTATAGGTGTGGATGTAATTGCCGAAAATATCGATACTTTTTTGTTTGTCTTTTTTGAGGAGGGGTGTACCGGTAAAGCCGATAAAGATGGCATTGGGGAGGATGGATTTCATCGCGTCGTGGAGTGTCCCGGATTGGGTGCGGTGACATTCATCGACGAAGACAAATAGATTTCCTTTAATTTGGCGATCGCGGGAATAGGCGGTGGCTAATTCGGCTACAAATTTATCGGTAGGGTGTTCTGAATGGCTGCCAAATTTATGCATTAAGGCACAAATCAGCCAGTCTTCATTGGTTTCTAAGGTAGCGATAAGGGCAGCGCCGCCGTTACTGTAGTGTTGTTGGCGAATTTGTCCTTTTTCTTTTATCGTACCATTGAGAATCCGGACAATGTTTTCATCAACGCCTAAAAAAACGCTTTCAATTTGGTCATCGAGTTCCGTGCGATCGGTGAGAATTAGAACTCGCGCATCGGTGATGTTTTCCCGTATCCATTTGGCTAGCCATACCATGGTTAGGCTTTTACCGGAACCTTGGGTATGCCAAATAATGCCGCCTTTGCCGTCTTTTATTTGGGTTTGGGCGGCTTTGATGCCAAAGTATTGATGGGGGCGACAGGTTTTTTTGATGCCGGTGTCGAAGATGATGAAGTTGTGGAGAATTTCCAGAAAGCGGGTTTTGTTACACAGACGAATTAGGGCGCAATCGAGGGGATTATTGGCGGTATCACAGTCGGAGTTAGAAAGATATTGTCGAGTGTTGGTATCGGTTTGGGGATTGTAGTTGGGGTTTTCTTCTTTCCATTCCAGATAATATTTTTCTGGGGTTTCGATGGTGGCGTAGCGGATTCCTTGGGTATCGTTTCCCGCCATAATTAATTGTAGGGTGGTGAAGAAGGGGCGGATAAATTCTTTTTTTTGGTTGTCTAGGTTTTGGCGGATGCCTTCACTTATGGAAACGATGGAACGTTTGAGTTCGAGGATACCGAGGGCGATTCCGTTGATGTAGAGGACGATATCGGGGCGTTTTTTATTGTGTCCTTTTATGGTGACTTCTTCGGCGATGGCAAAGGTATTCTGTTCGGGATGTTCCCAGTCAATTAACCAGATGGTTTGGTTTTGTTCTCCTGCACCTGCTTTAACTTTGACGCCGTAGCGGAGGAGATGATAAACGGCTTTATTGGCATCATAGAGGGTTTTATCACCGAGGGCGGCGGCTTGTTCGAGTTGGCGCAGGGTTTTGGTGATTAGGGTTTGGTTAATGCCTCGGTTACTTAACCATTGGGTTAAATGTTCGGGTTCAATGTTGCGGTTGTTTTCTCGACGGTGCCAGTTACCTAGGTAGGTGTAACCGAGTTGGGTTTGGAAGAGTTTGATTACTCGGTTTTGGGTTATTCGTTCTTTTTGTCCAACATTGCTCACAATAGTTTTTCCCTCTAATGACTACTGTTTGATAACTGGATGAGGATACTTAAAAATTAGCCTATTTTTCTTATCGGTTTTGGGTAGAAAGTTTAGGATTATCGTCAACCCACCAGATCCAGATATGCGTGTCTAGGATAATCATACTAGGGCTTCCCAGTCTTCTAAGGCTACGGGTTGATAGGGATTGTCATAGCGAACGACTTTCCCTCGCAGGGGGTATTCCTCAGAGGGAAGCGGTTGAGAGGAAGTTGAACGCATATCGTTTTTAACGGTTTGCAGAATTGCTTCAATGATAAGGATACGCTCTTCGATAGATGTGCCTTGTAATTGGGTGAGTATTTTAGATTGGTTCATTGTTTACTTCGGTTTTATGCAAAATTTCATTATTATATTAACCTTGTCCTTCCAGTTAAAAGTTCTTGCATCATCCCCTGTTTGATGGCTTGGGTTTTGGCGCGGCGTTTTTCTAGGGCGGCGATTTCGGTGTCTATGTCGGTGAGGATTTGTGCGATCGCGCGTTGTTCTTCCTTCACTGGTAGTGCAACCTTATATTTTGCAAGACCTATACCCGTTAACTGAGGAATCCCACTACTTTCACTAAATATGTCAATTTTATAATTGATATAATCAGTCAAAAATCTGTTGTCGCATTTTGCTGCCGGAAATACAACAACTAACCGACCAATAGCCCCAAAACCACCACTCCGACTGAATGCAGTTCCTAATCCAACACCTCTACCTACGACTGTAAGACTATCGCCAGAAAACTCCGCATAGTCGTAGTAACCATATAGACCCCTATTATCAACAGTATTTGAATAAACTGGGTATTTATATTTATTGTCTTGCCCATTTGAAAAGTGCGCCTCATCTACATCTTTTCCAACGAAAATATTTGCTATTTTACCTATTTTTACAATATCCCAATCTTCAGGAATCAAACCAATATCAGTTTTTTTATACCCTTTCCCCTCACCAAACCCCGGCAGGCGTTTCTTGCCCGTGAGGAGTTGCTGCATGGTGGCGGTTTTGATGTGGCGCTTTTTGGCAAGCAGCTTATCCAGTGCGGCTATGAGGGTGTCAGCGTCGGATAGGGCTCGCGCGATCGCACGTTGTTCTGGAAGTGGCGGTAGAGGTATTGCAAAATTTCTAACGACTTCAACATTTAAATTCTGTACGCCTGCTCCTGCAAATAATCCATTTTTAGCTAAGAACTTATACCGCTCACTATTGAGAAGATTTGAAATAAAATAGCTATCTGCTTTGTCATATTTAAGTTTAATTAAAGTTAGGCTAACATATATGGCAAATTCAAAATCATTTTCAATTACACCTGCATCTCCAATTCCTGCCCCCACCCTGGTATAAAGAATATCTCCCCTACTTGGCTTATTATGTCTAGTGATTTGAGCAAAAAGTTCCTTGCTTACAAACTTATAATTTTCATAAACAACTTTACCATCTCGGACATTTTGTGCTGATAAGAAAGGCTTGCCTTTTGCTTCCGTTACATATTTAGGTGTAGCTGCCAGACCGCAGGTAATTACTTCAGTAATATCCTGAAATTTCTCTACTTTCCAATCTTCAGGAATCAACCCAATCTTAGTCTGCTTATAGCCTTCTGGCAATTTATAATTACTCATCATTCTCTATTATATAGAAAATTGTTGCCGCCAAGGAAAAAGTGTCACTGACAATAATCACAGCCATCCTTTTGCCCTAAAATGCTCAATATCTTCCTGCAATTCAGCCACATCATAATGGAGTAAAATACCTCGTTACGCAATCAAACGCTGAAAACGAATCTGAGACATATTGAGCAATTCTGCCACTTTTCCCAAACTAACCTTCTCCTGTTGAAAGAGCAGCAAAGCAACCTCTACCAAAAACTCATCCTCTGACAACCCACTCGCTTTCACAATCTCATTCGGCAATCACCAAACTCATCTCCCTACCCCTTCATAAAATTATCAATTATCAATTATCAATTATCAATTCCACTCCAACCCCATCCTCCTCAAATGCTCATCCACCCGACTCGATAACATCTCAACCTCAGCCACCAACTGCGGCAACGGTTCCGCATATCGCTCCTCCAACGTCTTCACCCGATTCGCCAACTGTTGCGTCACCCGCTCAATTTCCCCTGAAATCGCCGCCTCTAGGGTTTTCTGCCACTTATCATCAACCACCAACCCTTTAATCTCCTCCTCCGTTAACTTCCCATACTGAGCAAACACCGCCTTATCCAGTGACGCCTGAGCCTCCTTAACCACCCTCTTCATCTCCGCCTCTTGCTCAAACAACTCCAGACATCGCTCCAGAATCGATAACTGTTCCCCATCAACAGACAACTCCGAACCATCAATGGTTAATTGTCCATTAGCAACGATTAATTGCTTCACCTTCGTCTTCGTCACCTTCCCCCCATCCGTCTGAGCATCACTCAACGCCCCATCTTCCCCACTATGCTCCTCAATCAACCCCTCCAACTCCTGCGTCACCCCATCCAAATCCGCCTGTAACCCATCAATATACGCCTGCTTATCCGCAAAATACCGCGCCACAATCAATTCGGGGGGTATCAAATCCGCCTTATACTTCTTCTTCCCAATCAGCAAATCCGGCGTTTCCCTCAGCTTCTCCCCCTTATTCACCACCAACTCCCGCAGCACCTTCCCAACTTCCCACCCATCCTGCACCAGCACATAGACATCATCCTGCATCGTTTCCGCCCAGTAATCCATCAAAAGCTGGTAAATATCATACTTATCCAACAACTCCGCCCCAGCAAACCGCGCCAACAAATCCTCGGATAAAACCCTAATAACTTCTTTCGGTTTATCCCCAATCCCAATCCCCTTTAATCGCCCCTGATGATACTGTCGCCACTCCTGATAACGTGCCAACGTACTATCAGCAAACGCCTTAAATTCCGGATGATTCAGAATCGTCGCCTTCACCTGACTCGCTGCCACCAAACCCTGACTATAGCCCGGACGGTGACTCGGCGCAAATAAAGCACTTCGCACCTGGGGAAATACCCGCCAATACTCCCCTAACGCATCAATATCCGCCTGGGGAATCCCGCCATTCAGATGAGCGCTCAGGTCATGAATATCCTCTGGTTCGCTAGCATCAATATAACGGGGAATATTCAAGTTATAGTCATTTGCCGCAATTTCCGCCAACTCCACCCGGCGACTATAACCCGACAATTCCATTTGATGAGTAAACACATCCACAATCTTATGGATATCCTGACTGCGGAGGCGATTCTTATTCCCATCCTTAATAAACCCCTGACTCGCATCCACCATAAACACCCCCTGGCGGCTGTCGGCGTCAGCGTTATCAATCACCAGAATACAAGCGGGAATCCCTGTGCCATAAAACAAGTTTGGCGGTAAACCAATAATCCCCTTAATATACCCCTTCGTCACCAAATTCTGGCGAATCCGCGCCTCGGCATTCCCCCGAAACAGTACCCCATGGGGCAGAATCACCGCCGCTTTCCCCCTAGGTTTCAACGATTTAAGAATATGCAGCAAAAACGCATAATCCCCATTTTTATCCGGTGGCGCACCATCCTCAAACCGATTAAACTCATCCTTAATAATATTGATGCCATGACTCCACGACTTATAAGAAAAAGGCGGATTCGCCACGGCAAAATCAAAAGTTTTCAGACTCCCATCCGAATTTTTCCAATAGGGCGACGCCAATGTATTCCCCTTCCAAATCTCTGCCGTCGGATAATCATGCAAAATCATATTCATCCGCGCCAACGCCACCGTCGCGTTATCCATTTCCTGCCCATAAATCGTCAACCCATTCGGTGCTTCATCTGCCACTTTCAACAACAGCGAACCCGAACCACAGGTAGGATCATACACCGTCGCATCCTGACGAGTTTCCGGCGTAATTCCCACCACCTTCGCCAACACCCGCGACACCTCCGCCGGGGTATAAAACTGCCCCTTACTCTTCCCCGACTCCGTAGCAAAATGGCGCATCAAATACTCATAAGCATCCCCCAGTAAATCATCCCCCTCGGCACGATTCGCGCTCAAATTCAAGCCCGCAAAGATACCCACCAACTTAGAGAGGCGATCAACCATTTCCTTACCCTTGCCGAGTTTATCCTCATCATTAAAATCGGCAACATTAATCACCCCATCCAAGCCATTCTCATCGGCTAACTTTTTAATAACTTTATTAATCTTTTCGCCAATTTCCTTATCCCCTTTCAGCGCCTCCAAATCCTGAAAAGAAGCCCCATCCGGAACAATAATAATCCCATCCGGATCACCCGCATACTTATCCGAGACATACTTCAAAAACAACAACGTGAGGACATAATCCTTATACTGAGAGGCATCCATCCCCCCGCGCAATTCATCACATCCTGCCCATAACGAGCGATACAGTTCTGTCTTTTTAACTGCCATCAGAGACTCTAACTAACCTGCCATCACTGAGTAAACGATTTTGGGCGAGTGGGTGCATCGTCCAACACTTAGCTTCAAAACCCTGGATTGCCTCGATGACTCGAGCGACCAAGTTTTGCGCCGTTCCTCATTCTACCCATTTTTTCACCCCCTTGTCACCTAGGGAAGCTGGCTAGGTTTCCCGATTCAAATCAACCCCTATTTGGCTACTCTACTGGCAAATTTATTGCTCAATAAATAGTTATCTGTAAAACCCGCCCCTACACCCCCCGCTCTAAGAACTCTTCACCTTAAGTTGACACCAATGAGGTGCGTTACGCAAGCGCTTTCACACCCTACACATAGAGGCTTTGCGTAAGTCCTAAAATACTCAATCGTAAGGTGAGCCACCTCATTCTTAATGCGCTGCGTAATCACAATATTATGACCTCAAGGAATTTCTGCAACAAATAGCGAACAGCGTAAGAACACTACTCAATAATTTCATCGTATTGATTGATATCGCTGTCTCGATGCTGTTTCATGGAGAGTATAATCTCGTCTAACGGCGTTTTGTCTTGCCACTGATGGCGTTCTTTGGTGTAATCGCCTTGACCTGGGCTAAAGTATTGAATAAATCGGATAGTATCAACGACTCCCAAGGAATCGATTAAGGCTTTATATCCTTTTTTAATAACTTCATGCTGAGTATTAGTCATGGGGTTGCTCCTATTTATGAGTAACGCTCATTAGCCATTGAACGGGATTATTAACGGGGACATTGATAAGCTGAATATGTCGAATTGCTCTCTTAAATGCGCTGCATAATCAAAATATTATGACCCCAAGGTATTTCTGAAACAACTTGTTGCAGAAATTCAGGTGCTTCAGCATAGGCTTCATAAAACTGCTTAATTAACCACAAATTGCGCGGCGAGAACCCAGTTATTTGAGGAAATTCAGCCTTGAGGTCAGCCGATAGCCGTTCTACTACAGCTTTACCCCATCCTAACGCCTCTTGGCGCTCTACAATCAACTGCGCCAAAGACCAATACAACCCAATCAGTGAGCGATTAACCGCCCGTGCTGCCTCAATCCGGCTTTGCATGACCTGAGTTTTGATTTCCTGGAGAAAATCCTGATAAGCACGATCAAAAGAAGGTTTAATGGTACTCATAATTAGGGTCTGCTGAATCAGTCTTGTGGTGGAGGCAGGAGGCAGGAGGGAACAGTAGTGCGAGCGTCTCGCTCGCTATTGGGTCAGGTTTTTCACCGATCAAGGCTTAAAATTGCACTTTCTTGACTCGCTTCCACCAAATTCAGACTGTAGCCTAATAAGTCTTAAGCTGTCATGCATTTAAATTGGGTATTAGTAGCGAGCAAGATGCTCGCACTACAAGGATTTCCCCATTATTGATATTAAGGTTTAAATGCCGAACAGCTTAATTAATTTTATGGCTAAATGTCTAATCCGATCACCCTAAATTCCGGCAAATACTCCACCGTAAACTGATAGGACAACTCCTGACAAGCAAGAGAAGGCAAAGTTAGTAACCATTCCAACACACCCAACTCACCAATTTCCAGATGAGGATTAGCATCAGTCAGCCGAACTTTGAGTTGAGAATGACAACTCACCGGGAGTTGTTCCATCACCTTAACCTGTGCCTCTTGCTCCCGTGAATTTGCTACCGTTAACCGATACCCATACGTCACCGCTTCCCGCTGCTGATTCCCTATCAACTTCTTATCTATTTGTCGTTCCACCAGATACCGCTCAATTTTCAGCCCATCGTCCACGCCTAAATCGAGTTGAAACTCTTGCCCTGGGGCAATATTCGGGATTTCGCTAGTGCCAATAAACGTATTATCGCGAAAGATGGTAATCTGTCCCGGTAATAAAGTAACGCCATTCAACGGATTCGTCACCGTTGCTTTCAGGTAAGCAAAATTAAGTTGGCGCGATATCGCCACATATTCAGCACTACAGGGATAATCATCTCTGTGGAAAATGGCAACCTTATGACTCACCCCGTCACTGGGAATCGTTGCTTTACTGTCAAGGGTAAAGGTAACAATACCCTTTTGTCCCGGCTGTTCCCCCAGTTCCTTTTCGGCTCTCAACCGCTCTAACTCTTCATCTATCGACGGTTCAGGTTCTGGCGCTATCCCCGCAAAGGGCATATTCATCAATGTAGGGCGGGGTGAGGTATGCTCCTTCGGGTTGGTTGTTGTCCGATTTGCCAAAGCGCTAGACTGTTGCAAATCAATATACCAAGGCGTAATTGGCGGAATTTGTCGCCCTACCCCCGGTTGAGCGGTGGAAAGGGTAAGCGCTACACCTAACCAATCCTCACCTGTGTTTTGGGTAATTTGAGCCAGATAACTGAGTCTGGCAGTTTGCTGGCTATCTCGCCAATGGACATCATAGACGGGTTGCCAACTTGCCCCCTTAACTCTATAAGAAATCTCTAGCGCCAATTCACCCGCCCCCGGTGGTTCGAGGGTGACAATAATATTAAAGCTGTCATGAATCTGGGGAGTAGAGAGCTGCTGAAACTGCCCTCGCACCGCCTGCAACTGAGTGTTAACCTGTTTCTGCTCCTGATCCTGTTGCGCGATCGCACCCGATAAATCTTGCCACCGTTCTCCGACAAAATCCAGCAATTCCCCGATTTGAGTTAAGTTGAACGGTTCAGGGTTTTGGGATTTTGTCAAGCGTTCCAGATACTGATTACCTAAATTTTTGATAAAATTCCGCTGTAAATTCAGCAACGTCAGCATATCTTGTCCCTGACGTCTTTGATCTTCTAACTGACCAATTTCTTCAGACAGTTGGCTAACTTTGGGGTGAGTCGCTTCACGAGTAGTGGTTTGTTCCGTCCGCACCTCCAATAACCGCCCCCCTGCATGACCCGTACTCGACACCTGAACGGACTCACTCAGCAGGGTTACGGGCAAATTAGCAATCACCAGTTCCCGTTCCTCACCCGTTAGCTGTACAACCCCTCGGCGCGTGACTAGCGCCTGGTTATCATACACTGTAACGTTACAAATTTCGGTATCTACCGTCTTATTCATCCGTTCCTTTGTCCTCAAATCAAGCTCCTAACCTTAGTTCAGAGCTTGAATATAAACCCAAAAATTAAACGTCAACATCCTTGCTGTTCAAGAGATGATTTTTGACGTTTTAGCTACACCTGATTTATCCTCATTCCCAGTCGGTCAATCAGGACATTGCCTGGAAGGTGAGCCATTGCCCACTCTATCAGCCAATATCTCCTGACGAATGCTGAAAGACCTACTCTTAACCACGATTACTGTCTCTTTCCTTACTCCCAGACGTGCCATGGCACATCTAGAACATCGCGATCGCAACCGAAAACATTTCGGTCTATGAAATTCATTTTACCGATTCAGAGGTGGGATTTCCGCTAAATCCAGAATCTGGGGAATCAAATCTTCTCGCTTAATCACCATAATATGCACACCCTGACACAATTGTTTCGCGAGTTTGATTTGTTCAGCGGCAATTTTCATCCCTTCTTGCAGGGGATCGGTGGCTTCTGCCAGTCGATCAATAATTGATTCGGGAATATTAACACCGGGAACATATTTATTCAGAAATCGAGCATTTTTCGCCGATTTAATCAAAAATATCCCCGCTAAAATCGGCTTATCGGTGTCAGCCGCAATTTTATCCATAAACTTTTCCAGCCGCTGGAAATCAGCAATCAGTTGACTCTGGAAAAACTGGGCACCCGCTTCTAGTTTACGCTCAAACCGACGTTGTAATCCAGACCAACTTTTTAACTGAGGGTCAACGGCGGCTCCAGCAAATAACTCTGTCTTTCCATCGGACAATGGCTTGTCATTAGCATCGAAACCGTTATTGAGTTTACCGATTAGCTGGAGCAAACGTACTGATTCTAGATCAAAAACGGGCTTGGCGTCAGGATGATCACCGACTTTTACCGGATCGCCAGTGAGGGCAAGAATGTTACGAATGCCCAAAGCCTGCGCCCCCATCAGATCCGCCTGTAACCCCAATCGATTGCGATCGCGGCAAGCCATCTGACAGATCGGTTCTATCCCATGTTGGACTAAAATAGCGGCGGCGGCTAAAGAAGACATCCGCAACACTGCCCTAGATCCATCGGTAAGATTAACCGCATGGACACGATTCTTTAGTGGTTTTGCCAGATTAATCATCTGACTGGCGTCACCTCCCTTGGGGGGGCTAACCTCTGCCGTAATTAAGAATTCCCCTGATTTAACGGCGTCTCGGAATGAGGGTTTAGTAAGGTTTGTCATTTGTTATTCGTCATTTGTCATTCGTCATTTGTTATTCGTCATTTGTTATTCGTCATTTGTCATTTGTCATTTGTAATCCGCTCCCCCTGCTCCCCCTGCTCCCCCTGCTTCCCCTGCTTCCCCTGCTTCCCCATCTCCCAGACGCGCCATGGCACGTCTCTACAGTGGTGTAGAATAGCCCATAGCTGCCTTGACTCTGGATAGGGTTGAGAGAGCGATCGCTTCTGCTTTCTCGCGCCCTTGACGTAAGACTGACTCTAGATAGCCTTTATCGTCCATAACCGCTTGATAGTTCTGCTGAATTGGTTTGAGGGCTTCAATCGTGGCTTCACTCAACACCGTTTTGAACTGTCCCCACCCCATATCCTGACATTCGGCGGCGACGGCTTCCTGGGTTTTCCCCGACAGTAGGGTATAAAGGGTGAGCAAATTATGACACTCTGGACGTTCGGGATTGTCAAATTCTAGCCCCTTAATCGGATCAGTTTTACAGCGCTTAATTTTCTTTTGTATCTCCTCTGGAGAATCCAGTAGATTAATCCGACTCATTTCCGAGGGGTCAGATTTGGACATTTTCTTTGTGCCATCGGTGAGACTCATCACCCGCGCTCCTTCTTTGCGGATTAAGGGTTCGGGTAGTTTCAGCACGGGCTTTTTCTTGCTGCCATACTGGTCATTAATCCGAATCACAATATCACGAGTCAGTTCGATATGTTGCTTTTGGTCTTCTCCTACGGGAACTAAGTCCGCATCATACAGCAAAATATCGGCTGCCATCAGCACCGGGTAATCCAGTAAACCCGTACTAACATTTTCGCCCTGCTTTACCGCCTTTTCTTTAAACTGAATCATCCGTTCCAGCCAATTGATCGGCGTGACGCAGTTAAACAGCCAGGTAAGTTCACAGTGAGCGGGGATGTGAGATTGAACAAAGATGGTGGAATCGTTCAAATCCACGCCACAGGCTAGATATAGCGCCGCGATCGTGTAGGTATCGGCGGCTAGAGTTGCTGGATTATGGGGAACCGTAATCGCGTGTAAATCGACGACGCAAAAGAAATTTTCATACTGACTCTGGGCTTCTACCCAATTACGGATGGCTCCGAGATAGTTACCCAGGTGAAGATTTCCAGTTGGTTGAACTCCAGAGAGAACGCGCTTTTTGCCCATTGATATTGGTTAAGGATTTGTCCAGCAAAGGTGGCGAGAGTCCCAGGCTTGTACCTGCTTTCGGGTCAAGCGCTGGAGGATTCGCCGTGAAATGGTGCAGATTTTTGGCAGGAACCTGAAAAACCTTCTCCTCTAAGGGGGGTAAGGTGAGCCAGGATTTACCGAGCTACGCTAACGCCAATGAGAGAGCGATTGATAATTTTTTGATGATCTGCTCTATCAATTTTGCCATTACCTCGGTCGTTATGGCAGGAAAACGGTATTTTTTTGTTAATTGTAAAGTTTTTGCTAAAATCACTTATGAAATCTAAACGCCAAAATCGCTTGCTGTTCTCAGGTAGGACTAGATGGGCGGAGATTAAACAATTGATGATCAGTGTCTGGACGCTCAAGACGCAGCAGTTCCTCGGGGTTGGACGTAGAACTGGATTCACACCTTGAGGAAATTTCCAACTCCAGTCGTTGTGCAAATGGCAAGCACGGCTGATCATTCAATTGGTGATAACCTTCTTAAATTTTGATTGAACGGCTCATGGCTAAAATTCAATTTATTAAAGGCATTGACGAAGAAGTTGTACCTGATGTGCGCCTGACTCGCTCTCGTGATGGCAGCAATGGTACGGCAACATTTTATTTTGATAATCCCAAGGCGCTTAATGGCAACTATGGTGAAGAAATAACAGGTATATACCTGATGGACGAAGAAGGAGAGCTGGTCAGCCGAGAGGTTAAAGGCAAATTTGTCAATGGACAACCGACGGCATTAGAAGCAATTGTGATCATGAAATCGCAAGAAGAATGGGATCGTTTTATGCGTTTCATGGAGCGCTATGCTGAGGAGAATGATTTAGGATTTAGTAAGTCTTGATTCTCCCACTGCTCAAAGGATGAGTAACTCAGTGGTATTCTTGTGGGCATTGAACCTGTAGATCTCAATTCTTTGGGATCTACGGGACTTTAGTCTCAGATGCTAGCTTAGATATCCCCTGGATCAGCCTAAAGACCGCCGATATGACTCATCAGCCTCATCCCAATACAGGCTCAAGCTCGATCGCTTGTGCTGTGGTAACTGTTAGTGATACGCGATCGCCCGACTCTGATCGCAGTGGTTCCTGCATCCAGCAATTGCTGTGTGATGCAGGTCATTCGGTTGTCGCTTACGAAATTCTGAAGGATGAACCGAACCAGATTCAGACGTATCTGCAAGTCCTCGCCCAGCGTTCGGATATTCAGGCGGTTGTGGTTAACGGGGGTACAGGGATTGCGGCGCGAGATACCACCTATGATGCCTTAGCGAGTTTATTAGAGAAGACCTTACCCGGATTTGGTGAGGTCTTTCGTTGGCTCAGTTACCAAGAGATTGGCTCACGCGCGATCGCGTCACGGGCTGTCGCTGGAGTGTATCGCCGTAAGCTAGTTTTCTCCCTTCCTGGTTCTACGGGAGCGGTCACCCTCGCCATGGAGAAGCTTATTTTACCAGAGTTGATTCATCTGGTCACTCAGTTGGAGAAATAAATTTTCCCGATTAATTTTTTGGCTCAGGAGTTGACAAGCCCAAAAATGTTCGTTATATTTATTAAGGTCTGAGAAACAAGCCCCCATCGTCTAGAGGCCTAGGACACCTCCCTTTCACGGAGGCGACAGGGATTCGAATTCCCTTGGGGGTATTAAAAGATTAAAGGTAGAGGCGTTACAGGTAACGTCTCTACTATTTTTTTGTGTACTATTTTGGGCGTTGTGGCTTGGAACTGGAGTTTATACCAAATCCGCCTTTACAGCACTACGAGGTACGGAAAGGACATCAGTTAGTCCAAGAGGGAACAGGGAACAGGGAACAGTTCAGTTTAATTGTGTTCACCTACTTATCACGCCTACAATCCTGGTATCTCTGGCGTTTCCGGTGTTTCCGGGTTTTCTGGTGTTTCCGGGTTTTCTGGCGTTTCCGGCGTCTCTGGCGTTTCCGGGTTTTCTGGTGTTTCCGGTGTCTCTGGTGTCTCCGGCGTTTCCGGGTTCTCTAGCTGACTGGATATGGTTTGAAACCGCTCAGGCGAACCCAGGGAGTAATCCTCTAGGCGAAAATCCCCAAAGGGTGTCTGTTCCAAGCGCGATCGCAAGGCTTCATCGACAATCACACCAGGGGTTTTATTTTTCACGCCGATAATAATAATACTACGTTGGTACGACGTA
Organism: Coleofasciculus sp. E2-BRE-01; assembly: GCF_040221695.1. Classification (NCBI taxonomy): domain Bacteria; kingdom Bacillati; phylum Cyanobacteriota; class Cyanophyceae; order Coleofasciculales; family Coleofasciculaceae; genus Coleofasciculus; species Coleofasciculus sp. E2-BRE-01. The sequence goes on from NZ_JAVKEA010000130.1 coordinate 60,692, forward strand.
GCATCTTGATCCGGTAAACAATCGTCTCGGTTAAATTGACCCAGATTTAAGAGGCGATAGTTGTCCACCGAGGCAACATCCCGAAATAACTTTTTCGCTAACAGTTGGATTTGCTCGGCGCGTTGAAAGGCTCGCTGTTCTTCTCCCACGGGCGTTCCTTCACAAGAAGCGGTTCCCACAGAAATAATTTCACTGGGATTTTCCATCAAACTTTGTATCCCTTCATCCTCTAAATTTGACCGTAACTCATTAATAGGGATCATCTGCTGATTATAGTTAACTTGAAACGTACTCCCCAGTTTCCATTTATATTCCCGCGACAGTACCGCCACACTAAATTCAGCCGTTCTCCCTTCACTATCGGCTCCCTCCACGTAAGGAAAATAATCCACATCTCCCTTTCGTTGCGGCGCTTGCGCTGGGGTAAATATCCAAACCCATTGAGAATTTAACCCGCCTGAACCGATAATCCCAATCCCTAAAATAACCAGTATCGCTAACACTAAAATCACCACTTGCCAGCGCCCAGAGTGGCGTTCTGGGGCGGGTTCGGATTGAGGGAGGGGAGCGACTCCCACTCTCAGAGTTTCGGTTAATGTGGAAGTTTGGTCATCTAAGGTGTCTAGGCGTTGTAAAATAGCTTGGGCAGTTGGCGGGCGATCGCGAACCTGTCGCGCCATCAACTCATCGATAAACTGCAATAGGTTTGGGGAAATCCCGGTGGTGTGATTCCGCCAGTTTAATGTATCCGTTTGAGCATCATACAACTGGCTGGGATGATGTCCGGTTAACAAAAAGACGAAAGTACGTCCCAAGGCAAAGAAATCCGATTGTCTTACCGCTTCCCCATTGATTTGTTCGGGGGCGGTATACCCGGATGAAATAACGGCTGTAATCCCACCACCAGCGCCTACTTTAGCTAGATAGGTGCGGGTGACTTCTCTGGCTGTACCAAAATCAATTAACACCAACTGCCCATCAGGGCGAAGCATAATATTAGAGGGTTTAATATCCCGATGCAGGTACTGCTGATCATGAATAAGCTGTAGAATAATTGCAAGCTGTTTTAACCACGCGATCGCTTGCGCTTCAGAAATGGGGCGATTGTGCTGTTGTTCTAACCACTGCTCTAAGGTGGGTCCGTCTATCTTTTCCATCACCAAGCAGTGCAACCCCAAACTATTGCGCGTCTGATAGAGGAAAGAACTATCTACTTGCGGAATCCCCGGATGATTCAGGCGCCCTAATACCACCGCCTCTTGTTCAAACAGTTCCACCGCCTTAGCGTCTTGGTTGAGATGATCCTTGAGAACTTTTAGGATTTTCGGTGTACTTCCTTCGTAGACTTCGTAGATATTGCCAAAGCCACTCTTATCACTAATCAGACGCATCACCCGATAACGCCCATTCAGCAGCAACTCTGAGCCACAGCTTTGACAGAAGCGCTGATGCTCATTCTCTGAGGCGTCGGGTTTTGGGCAGGTGGGGTTAATGCAAAGGGGCATAGGTGGCGATAGAATAGCGACAGTCTCCCTATCTAACTATAAATGAATCGGGTTAAACCCCCCTCACCGTTTACCGCTCGACAGCCAGGGGAACCCGCCGTCACCTCTCTCACATCACCCATTCGTAGCAGCTCACAGCCTACCATTGGTGTAGGGGTTCTTTCATTGCCGTGTCCTCACTTTCATCTACCCCTTGTTAAAATTCAATAATCGACATCTACATAAATAGAGAGCTATGAATCAACGACCTGGGGAAGTAATTGCTATCTCTATTGCTTGTATCTACTTGAGTATTTATTGGCTAATAGTTTGGTTTAGTCTACTCCTATTACAAACATGGGGCAATATAGAGATGGAGATACTTGTCGATTCGCCATTACATTTTATAGGACAACTTATTTTTCGCATATTACCCGTTACTGCTGGATTATCAACGATAATTGTTTGTAGTTTTTTTAATTTAAATACCTGGTCATGGTTCGCAATGTTTTTGCTTCAAATTATCTATATTGCTTTTGCATTTTTCACGATGTCAATTGGCTTTGGTTTAATCATAATTATCAGCATTTTTGTCCCGGTTATAATTTTGATTTTACTGAATAAATCAAGTGTGAAAGAAGCATTTAAATTTTAGTATTTTATACTAGAAAAATCTAGCTTTTCTAGTATAACAAAAATTTCCAATAATCAAATTTGATATTGCCCGTAATTGGACACCAAAAGCGTTGCGATTTATAAGTAGGTAGGCACAATAAAAGTTAATGAAGCAGATCATCATTTGTCCTTAATGATGAAAGTCTTGTAGTGCGAGCATCTTGCTCGCTACTAATACCCAATTTAAATGCATGACAGCTTACTTCGATACTAGCAATATTAGCAACTTACCCAGCCACGCGATCGCACAATCCTCTATAGTGGTGTAACCCATCATCGTGAGTCAGTCTCCGGGCTTGGTAGAAACAGAAGTATCGTTTCCCTCAATTGTGCGATCGCGCTACTATGTATGGATAGCCTTACACCCAGATCTTGCAAAGGAAATCGCGACACCAAACTTACCTTGCGCCTGCTTGACAAGGAAAGAGAAAAAACTCGGGGTGTGGAAACCCCCGCAGACGGGTTTTGTTTGTGTAGCTGCGGTTTTAACCGCCCAATTAACTATTATGTCTAATCGCTATCATGTCTAATCGCGCCGAAACCATAGCCAAAATTATAGAACAACGCCAACCCTTAGTTCAGAGCATCGCTGATGTCGAGGAACATCTGAGAAATCTGACCAACTTGCTCCGCTCCCTAGATCAACGGCGTCATATCTTAAAGGATAAACTAGACCAACCCGAAGTGTGCGATCGCCTTACCCAAATCGACTTTTCCCCATTGCGCTTACAGATTAGCACGCAACTGGAGCAACTGCATCAACTTCGCGATCGCTTCTCCCGCCCTACCTTAAATATTGGCGTCGTTGGACTCATGGGTCAAGGAAAAAGTACCTTCCTCCAGAGTATCAGTGGACTCAGCGATGATGAAATTCCCGCCCTCCGAGGCGGTGCTTGTACCGCTGTTCGCAGCACGATTTATCATCAACCCGGAGAACCCTACGCCGAGGTAACCGTTCATTCTGAACAGACTTTTTTACAAGAAGTCATTCAGCCCTATTATCAGGAATTAGAATTAGATCATCCTCCCAATACCATAGATGAATTTGCCGGAACTTTGCCAGAATTTTCGGGAACAGATGCGACCAAAAAGTCGATGTATGAACATCTCAAAGAAGATTATCATAAACACTTACCCATGTACAGACATTTACTCCTGTCTGGCGCACCCCGAAAACTTCCCCCCATTCCCAAAGAACGAATTCATGAATATGTCGCCCAACGCCGCTTTCCCCAAGGCGAATTAATTACCTTTGACCATTTAGCCGTTCGCGAAGTAAAAATATTCTGTCCCTTCAAAAATTCTGATGTCGGTAAAATCGCTTTAGTCGATGTACCGGGTTTAGGAGATACTCGTTTAGGCGATGAGAAACTCATCCTAGAAACCATCGGACAAGAGGTGGATTTAGTGATTTTTATTCGCCGTCCCGATAGACTCCGCTATGGCTGGGAAAAACGGGATACAGACTTATACAACACCGCAGCTGAGGCATTAAACAATCTAGAGAATCACTCATTTATGATTCTCAACCATGTCACCGGAACCGATGACAACATGGAAGCCTGTCAGAAACATCAAACCAGTATTCATGATAAACATATTGATGTCATCCGCTGCAAAATTGCCGATTGCTCCAATCCAGAGGAAACCAATGCCATTCTCGATTTAGTTCTCAACTATCTGGTAAATAACATCACCTACTTAGATGAGCAACATGCCCGCGTTTACCAGAAAAAACTTAAAGAACTGCAAATCTTGCTGAATGCGGAACTAGAGAAAGCCCGTCTTGTTTGGTCAGGTGGCTTAATTGTTGATGATATCAATGAACAAGGCAAATTTTTGCGGTTATTCAATAAACTCTGGGCAAATCTAACCCGGGGACTGGAAGAACTATTAGATCAGCTCGACATAGCCAAGGATCGCGATGAACAAGATATCTTTAAACAACAGGTTGAAGCAATTATCCAAACCTGCAAAAGCGATACAGGTATACCCACCGAGGAACCCCTCAACGAAATCATTGCCCGACGGTTTGAAGAAGGGGATTGGCAAACCACTTATGCCAAATATCTCCATGAAATCCGCAATCATCTCACCCGACATTTCCACGCTATGGACATGGGACTAAAAGAGTATGTGGAACAGGCAAAATCTCAAGTTACGGAGGTACTGGTAAATCAAGGAAATTTCGGAGAAATTACCCCAGCCAGAGGCTCAGAGTTTCTTAAATCTATGGCAGAAATCATTCCTGATAATTTAGTTCGGCTCAAGCACGCCTTCCAAACCCTCTCGAATTTTGAAATGTCCTATAAAGCTAACTTTCACTATCGGATTCGTCCTCATTTAGATAATCTCAATCCCGATAAAACTAATCTGCGCTTATCAGCATCAAATGCCATGGAGTCGCGAGATATTAAGGCACAGGAAATCCTCACCTACTTAGAAACCTTACAAGAAGAAGCCGTGTTTAAATGTCAACATGCCTTAGAGAATTTTTACGGTGAACCGGGTCAAGCTGCCTTTGCTGAAGTAGAAGAGTTTGTTGATCAGATTTTGCGAGCTAAAGATGTGAAAAATGAATGGCAAATCTTTCTTTTCCAAGAAAAAGCTCAGGTTTGGTCGAAGGAATTTGGCGATAATCAAGAAGGGGATGATCGTCAACAATGGTTATCATTAGTAGATCAGGCAATAGCCGCTAACTCCCTCAAACAACTTCAGTTTTTGAATTGATTTAGACTTGGCGCGAGCAATTCGCTCGTAGTCAGCGCTTTAGCGCTTCCGGGTGGCGATTCAAAAAAAGCAATCCGCTTTCATAAGAACTGGATTTCAGCGACTGCCCCTACATCCTACATAAGATACACAGACTTGTTCTAGAATTATATTAAAATTAAGGGCGGGTTTTGTATAAAAATTAAGACAAGAATCAATAGTAATCCCTAAACCCGCCCCTACAGACGTGTCATGGCGCGTCTCTACCCAAAGGATGGAGAAAGATGCCTAAAGAACTCAATATAACCATGCTAGGTGCCAGTGGAGTTGGTAAAACCACATTATTAACCTCAATGTATGAACAATTTGAAGCAACCAGTCGTCAAGCCAATCTACACTTAAAACCCGATATCGAAACAGCAGCAATTCTGGAACGGTATCTGGCTCAACTCAAAAGTTTAACCTACGAATTTAAAGCCGATGAACGCACCAAAGGAATTCGCGGCACCCTAGCCGTCGCTGGACCCGAATCCTTACCCTCTTACCGTTTTGATTTAGGCTTAAATGACAAAAAAGATGACCTGCGGCTTCAGTTTCGAGATTATCCCGGCGGCTACATTTTACCCAGTGATGTGGCGGGGAGGCGATTTGTGCAGAAGATGTTGCGGGAATGTGCAGCAGTTATCGTGGCAATTGATACGCCAGCGCTGATGGAACTGAATGGCAGATGGCATGAGGTGAGAAATAAGCCTGATGAGATTATGACATTGTTTAAGACAGCGTACCAAAAGTTGGACGAACCCAAGTTAGTCATTTTGGCACCAGTCAAATGTGAAACCTATATGCAAGATGAAGTATCTGCCCAAAATCTGATCAAACAAATTCAAGAAAAATATGCACCATTACTGGAATTTTTTCAAGAGCCAAGACGAGCCGATAAAATTGCCGTGGTGACAACTCCAGTGCAAACGGTTGGTTGTGTGGTGTTCTTGAAAATCGAGGTTGAAAATCTAAACCAACCCCGATTTTATTTTCGCAAGACGAGTTTTGATGCCAAATATAGTCCCCAAGATAGCGAACAGTTGCTGCGGTATTTATTGCGATTTTTGTTGAAAGTCTATATTCAAAATCGAAATTGGTCAATGTTTAACGTCGTGCGGGAATTGTTCAACCCTGATGCTCAACTCAAGCAAGCGGTAGAGCAGTTTGCTCAAGGATGCAAAACAAACGGAGGATTTGCTGTTCTCCAAGGCAAATCACTATTAACACTGTAATATTCGTCATTTGTCTATATAAATCAAAACTATTTTACAAATAGGGATTAACTGATGGATATCTATATCCAGAGTCGCGGCTTTGAACAAGATTATGACTACCGTTGGCTACAAATTGGTAACGATGGGTCAATTCAACCCAAATTGCCACCCATCGGATTAACGATACCCAGTTTAATCGATCGCGAAACACCAACGGTTGTGTTAGAACGATTAGTGGATAACCAGTTGCTGCTGCTACTGACAGGGCTTGAACCCAAAGGACGAGTCGATTTTCTAGACCGCCAAATCCGCATCGCCATGGCTTGGGTGGGTGCAACGGCTGACGAACCCCTGCTGCGAAGTTTAGCCGCATCTGCATTAATTGACGAAGAGTATCACCCCCTAGTCGAACAACTCAATCAAGCGGTATGCTTAGGGGGTAACTATGGCTTTCAGGTGTCATTACCGGAGATGCAGCGATTGGTTACGGTGGTACGAAATCCCCAGCAACTGTCCAATCAACCGCCGACTCTCACCCCAAAAATTGCACGAAATATCGCGAGGCTGAGACATGAATTAGCCGAAGAACTACGCACCTGTCATTTACCGCCAACTCCCGGTATTCTCATCGTCGTCACTGGGATTAAAAAGCCCGAAGCGCTGCAAGAGGCTGGTGTGTGGCGCAGTTTATCGTTATTGGTAGAGGGCGAGAGTTGGCAAGAGTTCTCACCTCAACCCGGGTTTTTACCCGCTAATTTCCAGGAAGGAATCCGCTCCAAGAATCCCCTTATCTGGCTGATGGTGTTGATATCGATTCTCTCCTATTGGTTAGCATCCCTGGTGAAATTACTCTCTAGCCAAAAAGATACCTAGTCGGGGCGGGTTGAGTTGCATCTTGGTGAGATAAGAAACGATAGTAGTGAAACCCACCCCTACACACAAATGGGTGGGGCACAAGGCTTCATCCGTTTGGTGTATCATCAGCGCTTGAGAACCGCTATACATATAAGCTATATGTGATATCTAGAACACACTTAACAATTCTTAATTAAATCAATGGTGATCAACCTGCGGACTGTAGGGACTTTAGATGTCTATTTATAACTGGGTGGCAAAAACCATTAAACTATTGATATCGGGTCTCTCGGCAAAATGCCCCAACAAAACAAGGGCTACGACGCCGAGCGCTCCACCTATTGTGCATCAAGCAACGATTATTGAAACCCACAATCAGGGTGTTATTCAAAAAGGGGACTCTATGCCAAGTAAAAAGCTTTTTAACCGAGATGTTTTCATGCTCATCGACCAAAGTGGGTCAATGGTGAGAAGAGATCCAGAATTTAATAATAATATTCGCTGGAAAGTTCTACCGGAAGTCATTGAAGGACACGTCTATCGCATTCTCAATGAAACCAGTCTGGATGGGGACAAGGTTTGTGAGGAGATTGCCTTAACCTTTTTTAGTCCCAATCGCCCTTGTGACAAAATAATCTACATTGAAGATACCGTTCAGGTTCCTAGTGTCTTTGATGAAAATCAACCTGATAGTAGTACGTTTATAACGCCAACCCTTGAGCAAGTGATTAATCAATGGTTTGCTAATCGTGAAGCGAATCGGGAAGCGTTTATTGTTATTTACACCGATGGTCAGTTTGATGACCGAGATAAGTTTTTGAACTTAATTCAGACCACCAGTGCCAGATTGAAAAGTCAGGATGAACTGAAAATTGTGATTATCGGCTTTGGGAGTGAACTGAATCCCAAGTTTTATCTGGAACTGGATAAAAATGTCAGAGGGTTCACAGATTCTAAGGGATTGGATTGCAATATTGTAGTTTTTGACTTGTTAAGTAAAATGCCCAATATTATCGAGCTACTGAACCGTCAGCTTGAAAATCCAGCCGCAGGTTTACCGATGTGGGCTAAGGAGCAATATCCTGATTTGTTTACTTGAAAATCAGCCCTCACTCCCAGCCTCTTTCTATTTCCCCCTTGCCCATTTTTGAATCTCCCTCTTCCCAATTAGATCCCCCTTCCGTCCCCCTTTAAAAGGGGGAGACCAGATGTTGCTTCGCTTTTGTTCCATGGGGAAGCCAAAGGATGTTTCGCTTTTTGTTCCATGGGGAAGCCAAAGGATGCTTCGTTTTTGGTTCCATGGGGGTGGGAGAGGGGAGCCGAAGCTTTGTCAGATGAACCTAATAAGTTAATCGGAATTTCTGGTTGCTTCTAAGAGGTAAGAAAAGTAAAACTGGGTACTGGTCATTCCTGTGCGTTGAATGGAAAAGCCGTTACGCTCCAATATTTTGATAATATCGGCTTTGCGGTGTAGGTAAGCACGAGTGGTTTTAGAAGGACCGGGAAACAATTCGCCAATTTTCTTGAGCAAACTGTATACAATGTTTTTGGGAGCAAAGCTAAGAATTAAGCGTGACTCCGCTAGAGAAGCAAGATGGGAGATCATCTGATCAGCTTTATCTTGGGGATAATGAATCAGCACATCCAGACAAATAACCGTGTGATAGTTACCACTCAAGTCTTCCAAATCCTGTACGGCAAAGCTAAGATTGTCAGAATTCGCCAAGCTAGCGCCAGCTTTTTCTTTGGCTTCACCGACCATTTTTTCTGAGATATCACTGGCAAAGACTTTCGCACCTGCTTCAGCTAGGGGAATGCTGAGACTTCCCACACCGCAGCCAGCGTCACAGATGGATAACTCGCCTAGATTGCCATCAGCCTTGAGCCAGCTTAGAACAGTATCGACGGTTTGCTGGTGTCCATTACGGATATCCAGTTGGACTTTATTTACCTCGCCCTCGCCGTAAATCCGCCGCCAACGGTCAAATCCAGTGGCGTTGAAATAGTCTTTAACTACGGTTTTATCATCAACGGTATTCATAGAGTCAGGTTGGATGGAGGAGTTAGGACGATTAATTACTTTACCATGAGCTAGGGGGGTTACTGCCATCATGTCTTTATCAAGAATCATCAGCCAGAGGGCAAAAGGCAGAGAACTTACAGAAAATGATGAGATGTTTGATTAACGTAATGTTCTCATAAAATGGAAATAGAATGTTTGGATAGTTGATGTATTGTGAGAGAACGTGCCACGTAAAATCATGGGTGAAGTTAAAGCAAAAGTCAAGCTCACCAATCCAACGGATGACGAATTAGTACGGCGAGGACAACTAACGGCTGATCAGGTTCGTGTATACGAAACAGAAGCTGTGATTGATACAGGTGCAGTCTGTTCAGTGCTTCCTATTCATGTCGTGCAGTGTCTTGGTTTAACCATTCGCGCTCAACGAGTAGCCGGTTATGCTGATGGACGAACAGAAGCTGTAGGCGTAGTTGGAGTTCTAATTGATTGGCAAGGACGTGATACATTGGAGGATGCGTTAGTTTTGGGTGATGAGGTGCTGATTGGTCAAACTGTATTAGAGAAATTAGATTTGTTGGTCGATTGTCAAAATCAGCGATTGATCCCCAATCCAGCTCATCCTGATCAACCTGTTAATAAGGTGAGACATCTCAATTATATATGAGTTCTCCCTTCTTTAAGGAATAACAAATAACGTAGCTTGCTTCGTTTCGGGAAGCGAGTATGACCAATGATTAATGACAAATCATCCATTGAATTGGAAACGCTGCCAACTCAATTTTGATCTGTCCTCATGCCAATGCCATCGCAACAAATTGGCAGGTTGTCCTACTCCAATCCCAGGTAAACCGATCGCATGTCGAGGAGACTCCGTTGCTAGGGCGATCGCACTCTCGATTTCACACAGTCCCCACTCTACCAAATTCTGGACTCCCACCAATAGCGGTAAAGTGGTTCCCGCTAATGTGCCATCCGCTAATCGTGCCGTACCCTGTTTCACCTCAATCTGACGCTCATCCCAGGGATAAATCCCATCGCCTAATCCTAACGGCGCCAACGCATCACTCACCAGAAACAATCCCGCTTCATACCTACTCGCTTGCAGTAGAATCTGTAACATTGTCTGACAAACATGTTGTCCATCGGCAATCACCCCACAGCGCACTTGAGGATGAGTGATGGCGGTACCCAATAATCCGGGTTGGCGATGGTGTAATCCCGGCATCGCATTAAAAGCGTGAGTCACCATTGAAGCACCTAAGGCAAAGGCTTCCTCCGCTTCAGCCGCCGTTGCTTGGGAATGACCTAAACTCACGGTAATTCCTAAAGAACGCAAATAACTAATCGCCTCACCTGTCTCGTCTAACTCCGGCGCTAGCGTCATCACTTTAACCAGTTTGCCATAATCCCCCAAAACTTGCTTGACATTTTCTAAATTTAATGGTAGTAAATATTCCTGAGGATGCGCTCCTCGCTTCTGAGGATGTAGAAAAGGTCCTTCTAAATGCACCCCCAAGATTTGCGCCATTCCCGCCTGATAGGAAGCGGTGGTTAAAAAATCAGCAATCACCGCCAGCGATTGTTGAATTTTCTCAATCGAGGTGGTTACCAAGGTGGGTAAAAATCCATCAATCCCCTGATTCCCCAAAAATTGGCAAATTTGTTGTAATTTCTGGCTATCCCCCAGCGTTAAATCCGGAAACGCCAAACCCAGCGCCCCATTAATCTGTAAATCGACCCCTGCTAAGGAGAGCCAATCGCCTGTAATATCGAGTGTATGGGAATCGGGGGCGATATCCGTCATGGGTGCGATCGCGGAAATTTTTCCCTCCCCATCAACCCTTACCTGTTGCAACCCTTGATAACCTGGCACTCGTGCATTAATAATAATCATTTGTCCTTTACCATTAATCCTGCATCATTGTCTGATACATCTTTGATCAATAATCAGGGAACAGAGATAAAAAATTCCGAGAGTTGTGTAGGGGCGGGTTTGACTATTATCGTTTCTGCTCTCACCCAGATGAAACTAAACCCGCCCCGACCGAGTTTTGACTCTTTTAGCAATGACGAATGACAAATGACAAATAACAAACCCCAAATTGGTATTATCATGGGCAGCGATTCCGACTTGCCCACGATGCAGGGTGCGATCGCAATTTGTGAAGAATTCGAGGTTTCCTGTGAAGTCGCGATCGTTTCCGCGCACCGAACTCCCCAACGTATGGTAGACTACGCCCAAACTGCTCATCAGCGTGGACTCAAGGTGATTATCGCCGGAGCGGGAGGGGCGGCTCATTTACCCGGTATGGTGGCGTCTCTGACACCATTACCCGTCATCGGCGTTCCTGTTTCCACTCGCCATTTACAAGGGGTAGATTCCCTCTACTCGATTGTACAGATGCCAGGTGGAATCCCTGTCGCAACGGTAGCCATTGGCAATGCTAAAAATGCCGGGTTGTTAGCCGTACAGATTTTGGCATCCCAACAACCTGAGTTACTCGAACGAGTGCAGCAGTACCGCCAGACTTTAACGCAATCCGTCATGGATAAGCAAGCGGCGCTAGAAGAGTTGGGATATCAGCAATATTTATCACAAATGTCGTAGATTAAGTTTTGACCCTTCACAGGCAGGGTGTGGGGTATGGGGTGTGGGGTGTGGGGCTTCTCGGTAAGGAACACAAAAGTATTAAAGTATCACCTCTGAAGCCTTTCTCTGAAAAGATTAGCGATAACAATCAAAACTTAACACCAAAGAAATTTTTCTTAATTAATTAAGAGGTTATTTGAGAGACCTAAATTCTTAGGCTTACTTAAATCTTAATCATTGTCAAATCAATAGGCTTAGGCAAAATCAAAAGGGCGGTTCGCTCTCGCGTAAAAAACCGCCAACTCAGGCTACCAAACTGGTGGCGGGTTGACCCAAGTCTTGATGACAGAAGCTCTTAGCTAGGGGGCTACCGCAATATATTTTAAGGACTCACGCCAAAAACAGTATATTTTGTTACAGAAATATCCAGCCAGAAAATTGAAGATTTGAGAATTTCCTAAAGATAATGAACCCAGTTATTGAGAAGAATTGAGGCTCTTGACTATCTGGCAACTTATTTGTAGGGTTTTGTCTAACGTAGACACGCCAACTTCCAAAACTCCCGATTCCTTAATCAGGCAGCACTATTTAAAAGCTGGCAGTAAACCGAAGAAAATAGGCGAGGAGTTATGTCATACTCAGATACTTACCCCCTCTTCTACGTCATACTTCCAATGACTTTATTTACCGCTTCTTAGCTCAATGTTAGGATGTGTTCCACCAGAAATACAGGAAAGAGAGCGAAATGATGTCTAGACGAACGTTCGAGAAAACTTCCGACCGAAAAAAGTCTCCCCCAAAAACTAGACAAGTTGATTTACCAGGATATTCCCAATTCTTCTGGGATTCTCCCTATTTTGACCCCTTAAAAACCATAGCCAAATCTTTTTCTCCGTACTGGCTAGCTTGTATTCCGCTAACGGCGATTATTGTCGTGGTTTGGAATACGGCAGCCGTGGCTCAAACTGAGGCGGTTGACGCCGATGCTGTTGCCCAACTTCAGGGAACGTTAAACGCGATCTGGGTTTTGATTGCTGCGATTCTGGTGATCTTCATGAATGCCGGATTCGGGATGTTGGAAACCGGATTCTGTCGTCAGAAAAATGCGGTTAACATTCTCTCCAAAAACCTGATTGTCTTTGCCCTAGCAACCATTGCATTTTGGGCAATTGGGTTTTCCTTCATGTTCGGTGCAGGAACTGGATTTATTGGTTTAGGTGGATTTTTCTTAACTAGCACCGATCCGGGTACTTATGGACTCGATCCATTTCCTACCGGGTTACCGATCTCCGTGTTTTTCCTGTTCCAAGCTGCCTTCGCCGGAACTGCTGCCACCATTGTTTCGGGTGCGGTTGCTGAACGGATTAGGTTTATTGACTTTCTCGTTTTCAGTCTTTTGTTGACGGGAATCTCCTATCCGATTACCGGACACTGGGTCTGGGGTGGTGGTTGGCTAGGAGGAATGGGCTTTTCCGACTTTGCTGGCTCAACCGTGGTTCACTCGGTTGGTGGTTGGGCGGCGTTGATGGGAGCTGCCTTTCTCGGACCCCGTGAAGGAAAATATAGAGACGGTCAGATCAATGCAATTCCCGGTCACAATATGAGTATTGCCACACTGGGATGCTTAATTCTGTGGATCGGCTGGTTTGGTTTTAACCCTGGTTCTCAACTCGCTGCCGATGCCGAAGTTCCCTACATCGCAGTAACCACAAACCTCGCCGCTGCTGCTGGAGGTATTGCCGCCACCATTACCTCTTGGTTAAAAGATGGTAAACCTGACCTGTCGATGATTATTAACGGCATCTTAGCTGGCTTAGTGGCGATTACCGCCCCCTGTAATGCCGTTTCCTATCTATCAGCCGTCATAATTGGTCTGATTGCAGGAATTATCGTGGTTTTTGCGGTTTCTTTCTTTGACAATATCCATATCGATGACCCCGTGGGTGCGATTTCTGTCCACTTAGTTAACGGGATCTGGGGCACCATTGCTGTTGGTATCTTCACCTTCGCTGAAAATGATGCGGGTCAACGACTCGGCTTGATTTATGGGGGAGGACTCGGTCAACTGGGTGTTCAACTCCTGGGTATCCTCTGTGTTGGCGGTTTCACCGTCGCATTTAGCTCCATTGTTTGGCTAGCCCTGAAAGCGACTTTGGGACTACGAGTACAAGCCGAAGAAGAAATCCATGGCTTGGATATTAGCGAACATGGAATGGAAGCCTACAGTGGATTTGTCAAGGAATCCGATGTGTTGACCAGTAGCTCGTTTGGTAGCGTCAGTGGTAGTACAGCTGACATTCCTCGCGGCTCAGAAGTTTAACGGGAGCGCTTCTGGTTAGACGGAAGCTAGTTAATTCGCCAATAACATCCTGTAGGGGCAATTCATGAATTGCCCCTTTGTCATGGTTTTTATGATCGGCAAAAGGGGAATAGGACTACAATCTGATGAGAGAGCCGATGCTGAATCTAGACAAGTGTCCACAACCTCGAAAAGCTTTCCAATTTGGGCGGTTTTCTCCCTCGCTGTCAATGGCTTACTGGTGCTAGCGATCGCGGGAGTATTGCTGCGCCAATACCAAGGAGCTATCCCTTCTGCGGTTAGCCAGTCTCTAGCCACTGATGCGGCTCCAGAAGCAGAAGCAACCCCTACCCTTGTCCCCGAACTCGGACCCCGCCACCAGTTCAATTACCAGCAGTGGGTGGCGCTGCTGGAGCAAGAAGCTGAGGTGATGGTGGATCAGAAGCCAGAGGATTTAGCTATCCTCCTGGGAGATTCCATCAGTCTCTGGTTTCCCAATGAGATGCTACCCACGCAACGAACCTGGCTGAATCAGGGAATCTCTGGCGAAACGACAGCCGGATTGCTGAATCGCTTGGATGTGTTAGATCAAACCCAGCCGGATATCATCTTTTTGATGATTGGCATCAATGACATCATTCGAGGGATCACAGATGAGACGATTTTAGCTAACCAACGGCTAATTATTCGTTACCTGCGGCGCACTCATCCTGAAGCAAAAATTATCGTCCAATCGATTTTGCCCCATAGCGGGGAAAACGCCACCTGGGAAGGGCGCGATCGCCTCATGGAAATCCCCAATCGTCGTATCGTCGAGATTAACCAGCGATTGAAAGCGATCGCGGAGTCGGAAGATGTCATTTACCTGGATCTCTATCCCCTATTCGCCGATACCGAAGGCAATCTGAACATGGAATTGAGTACCGACGGCTTGCACCTGAGTCCTCAAGGTTATTTAATTTGGCACTATGCCCTACAAGTTACGGATCAACTTGTTCTTGATAGCGGTTTGTGACGAGGGATGGGGTGAGGGAGATGGGGAAGGTGAGGGAGATGGGGGAGATAGGGGAGATGGGGAAGCTGGGGGAGCTGGGGGAGATGGAAAGTCTCTTGTAGGGGCGGGTTTTACTGCTAACGTTTGCTTTGCACCCTGATATAACTAAACCCGCCCCGACTTGACCAATGACGAACGATGAATGACAAATGACAACTGACTCACCGGATTCATTTTATGATCGAAAGGAATTAAGAATTGTATACACTCATCTGCTAAACAAGTTTCATGGATACAAAAGCCTTCAAACGTTCACTCCATAGTTCAGAAAACTATCACCGTAAGGGATTTGGTCACGATGCTGAGGTGGCGACTCAGCTTCAATCTGAATATCAAAGCAGCTTGATTCAAGAAATCCGCGATAATAACTATCGACTCAAACGGGGAAATGTGACCATTCACCTGGCAGAGGCATTTGGCTTTTGCTGGGGTGTGGAACGCGCTGTAGCGATGGCGTATGAAACTCGC
This sequence comes from Coleofasciculus sp. E2-BRE-01, assembly GCF_040221695.1. Classification (NCBI taxonomy): domain Bacteria; kingdom Bacillati; phylum Cyanobacteriota; class Cyanophyceae; order Coleofasciculales; family Coleofasciculaceae; genus Coleofasciculus; species Coleofasciculus sp. E2-BRE-01. The sequence goes on from NZ_JAVKEA010000130.1 coordinate 76,105, forward strand.
CAACATTTTCCCACTGAGCGCATCTGGATGACAAATGAAATTATTCACAATCCCTCCGTCAACCAGCGCCTACAGAATATGAACGTCAACTTTGTCCCCGTTGAAGATGGGACAAAAGACTTTTCCATCGTTGGTGCGGGTGATGTGGTAATTTTACCCGCCTTTGGTGCTAGCGTTCAGGAAATGCAACTGCTCGATGATAAAAAGTGTAAGATTGTCGATACCACCTGTCCTTGGGTATCCAAGGTGTGGCATACGGTGGAGAAGCATAAGAAAAAAGAATACACCTCCATTATCCACGGCAAGTATAAGCACGAAGAAACCATAGCCACCAGTTCCTTTGCTGGGAAATATTTGGTGGTGCTGAATCTACAAGAAGCCGAATATGTCGCTGACTATATCCTCAATGGTGGGAATCGGGGCGAGTTTTTGGCAAAATTCAGCCGCGCCACGTCCGAAGGATTTGACCCAGAGCGGGATTTGGAGCATGTTGGCATCGCTAACCAAACCACCATGCTCAAAAGCGAAACCGAGCAAATTGGTAAGCTGTTTGAGCGCACGATGATGAAAAAATATGGTCCGGTTCAGCTAAATCAGTATTTCCAGAGTTTTAACACCATCTGCGATGCCACTCAAGAACGACAGGATGCGATGTTGGAGTTGGTGGAAGAACGGTTAGACTTAATGGTTGTGATTGGTGGTTTTAATTCATCCAATACAACGCAACTGCAACAAATTGCCATTGAATGGAAAATTCCCTCTTATCACATCGATAGCGCTGAGCGAATTGGTCCGGGGAATCGGATTGATCACAAGGTACTGCATCAAGATATGACGGTGACGGAAAATTGGCTTCCAGATGGTGAAATTGTTGTCGGTGTAACGTCTGGAGCATCTACACCCGATAAGGTGGTTGAAGATGCCATTGAGAAGATTTTTGAGTTGAAAGCCACTCCGGTAGCTGTTTGATTTTGGTTCGTTGAGTAAGGGCATGGTAGTGCCATGCCCTTAAATCGCTGACGTTTATCTTAACAGGAATGCCACTGACTTTAGAGTTTGTAGTAAGCGCTTTAGCGCTTCTGGCACGCTTCGTGCCTACTACGAACCCAGCTTAAGTCAGTGCCATTCATCTTAACAGGGGTTTGGGGATGGGAGGATGTCACTCAATCTCAATCGAGGTTGGTTGCGAATCGCTGGTTCCCGTTGTGGTCAATGGCGTGCGATACTCAGCATAGAGGCGATCGCGCCAGTCGAAGAAGGTTTGATACACGCTACTATCGGCTAAACCAGGAATCCCTTTCCCTTTAAGGGTGTCAGGCAAATCCAGATAGGAACCTTCAGGAAATTTCAGCAGTAAACTCACCCCAGCCACGGCAAAATCAGCTAAACAGGGACTGTCTGTAACCAGATAGGGGCGATCGGACAAGATTAAGCTGAGGGCTTCTAAGTCTTGCTTCAGGCTGTCTCTGGCGTCTTTGAGAGCGTCTGCACTGCAACCGAAACCAATCCCCAAAACCTCAAACACTTCTGCCGGAACACCACCCAGAACGGTTTTGAAGAAATCTGGTGTATCTTTGGGTAATACTGATGTGCGATAGCTGGGATTGTGACTTAATGCCCCATAGAAGACTTTACGACTTTTGACACCAATGGATTCATCTGCCCATTCTTCCATCAGCAAGCATTGGGCGCGTTGGTGGGGATCGGTGGGAATTAGGGGCTTGTCGGGATACTTGCGATCTAAGTACATCGCGATCGCAGTCGAATCAGCAATGACGGTATCTCCATCTTTGAGAACCGGGACTTGCCGTTGACCCGATAGGCGATACAAGTCTAGCTGTCCGATTCCGGGAGTGACTTCAATTTTGCGATAGGCTAGCCCTTTGTAATCTAGAATCAGCCGCACTTTTTCCGAAAACTGCGACATTTCAAATTGATACAGTTCCAACATGATTTATCTCCTTAGGGTTTAGTTTGATCGTTTGTCCTTTGTCCTTGATGATTGCCTAAATTGAACCAATAACTCCGGACAAGAATGTGCAAAATACTAAGCCATTTGAGGTGTCAGGTTAAGTTCCAGCGCTTCGTTTGGCTGAGGGTCAATCACCTGAGTGGATAGGTTGTGCTGTGCCAGTTGCGATCGCAACTCCTCCAGACTACCAACCTGATTCAACAGGGAATCTAGGACTCCCTCATATTCAACTCCACCTCCGGCGGCTGTGGGTAGAAACACTTGGGGTTGCACCCATTGTGCCAGTTGCAGTGCGGTACGATGACCTTGGATAATCGGTCCCAGCACAGGTAATTCCAACGTCACCACGGGACTAATCACCACATCGATGGGAGCATACTCTTTTAACTGATCTGGTGGATACCCATGAGGTTCATAATAGAGACTTGTACCACTCTCTAACTGTTTGACCAGATAAGCGTTTTCCTGCAAAAAAGGACCAATCGGTGCCCCTGGTAAGGCGCGGATTTCAATTTGGTCAGCGAGGGTGAAGGTTTGACCAAAGGCTAACGGCGTCACCTGAGTATAGCCCAACTCTCTCACCACCGTTGCTGCATTCTCTGAACCCACGACGGGAATCGTCTTGTCCAGCTTTTCCAAGGTAGGTTTGTGGGCGTGATCATCGAGTCCCTGGGACAGCAGAATCAAGTCTATCTGATCAGGAAGTGCATCCAAGGCTGGAGGTTTGTCGCCTTTGAACAACCAGGGAAGATTGCTAAAGATTAGGGAATCCACAAGCCAGGGATCAATCAGGATGTGTTTTTGCCCAAGTTCGAGTAGCCAGCTATTGGCGCCGAAGTAGGTTAGGTGCATGGCAGTCCGACTATAGTGTCATCTCTCCCAATTGTAAAGTTTCTTAAAGTTTCTGCCCGTTGTCTAGGGGGAGATGGGGGAGATGGGGGAGATGGGGGAGATGAGGGAGATGGGGAAGATGGGGAAGATGGGGAAGATGGGGGAGATGGGGAAGTTAACTCAAAACTCTACCTTACCTGTTCCCTGTTCCCTGTGACACACCGAGCGAAGTCGAGGTGTTCCCTGTTCCCTAACAAATGACAAATGACGAATGTTAGGGTAGAAACGAATACAGGGAAATCTACCAAAAGCTAGTCGGAACTGTTGAGCATTTAAACCCTACCGTAGGGTGGGCATTGCCCACCAAACCTAAGTCAGTAGCATTCATCGATATCCAATGTCAATGCATGACAGCTTCCCGAAATTTCTATCCGAGAATTAATTAGCTGATTTTCCATGTCAACCCTAATCGAAAAATTACTTGCCGCAGGCTGGTGTTACGAAAGTAATCGACCCAGCCATAGTCATGAAAAGACCGAAGTCTATAAAGATTGGGAGATTATTACCTATCCTGAATTAGCCTTACATTATCTGCCAACTGGAGAATATTTTATTGGTTCGACTAATCCCACCTTAGGGTCAAAAGTCTCCCAAGCTAAAATCGGCGTCATTAAAGCGTTGATTGATTCATCGGACTAAAACACACCTTGTAAGATAGCGGTGAAATCGACAAATCGACACCAGTCGCCAAATCGCTGAAACCCTATATTTTCTGTCGAGTGGTGTCGATGGCTTACGGGGATAGGGTTTGAGGGCTGTGTTGGGTTCAATTTTTGGGCAGATGGCGTATAATTTTATCAGTGGTGTCGATTCGGCGGACTTCGGCGTGAGCGCTCAGTCGAACGCTGAAACCCAGTCTCCGTAAGGCTCCCTGAGCGAACTGTTCCCACTCGCTGGGAAAACAAGTTGAATGTAAACTTTCCCCTTTTGCTGTTGAGTAAGAGGGGATTCAATTTATCGAAACCCTAAGGGCACGGCAATGCCGTGCCCCTACCTGATTTCATGTCCTTTTTCCTGATCAAATTGGGACTGGTTTTAACAACCAGAAACACTTAAGAATAAATGGTTTGCCTGCGTCAATGGTAAACTATATCCCACTGACAAAGGACAAATGACCAATGACAATTAATAAGAGCCTTTAAAAATACGCTCTTGCTGTTCTGGCGTAATCCAAGTGGCTCTAGCAAATTGGGTTCTTGGTGGTATGAACTGACCTTGAACCGGGTTATATTCCATAACTTCTCCCGATTCAATTTCATACACCCAAGCATGAAGTTGCAATTTTCCGGCTTTAAGTCGAGACTGAATTACCGGATACGTGCGTAAATTTTCCAATTGGTTAAGAACATTCTCTTGAATAGACACATTGAGCAGGTCTTCCCCTTCGTAGCTTTGATAATGTTCCTTAATAATCCGCCGCGTTGCTTCCGCGTGTTTGAGCCATTCGTAAACCATTGGCATATCCTCTTCCAATTTGCTGAGTTTCAGCAATCCTTTCATCGCACCGCAATGGGAATGACCACAAACAATCACATCTTCAATACCTAATGCATGAATAGCATACTCAACGGCTGCACCTTCTCCACCGTTCGTCGCTCCATAGGGAGGAATAATATTCCCCGCATTACGGATGATAAACATTTCCCCGGGTTTGGTTTGGGTAATTAGATTGGGATCAATCCGGGAATCGGAGCAAGTAATAAACAGAACTCGCGGATGTTGTCCTTGAGAAAGTAACTCAAATAACTCCCGGTGCGCTGTAAAGTAATTGGTCTGGAACTCATGCAGACCCTGAATTAACTGTTTCATTGATCAACTTTTCCACAAGACAAGGGGACATCATTGTCTATGATCCCACACAAGTGTACCAATTATCTTACTTATTACAACCTATTTAGGGTTGCTATAGTCGAAAGTCCAAGTAATATTGTTTACCGGAAAGCATCGAAACCATTGCATAGCCATGGTTTCAAGACTCAATTTCATCGAGTAAGTCGGTTGCGTCTTTCCAAGCCACCACTTTGCCATCTTTATACACTTTTGCAATGAAAGGAGCCTGATTTTCTGAAATGAATTTCAGCATGGATGGTAAGGCATCTCGAAAGGCGGTCGCTATTTCTTCTCCAGACTTGAGGCAAGGTTGAACATCCGAATGCCTGCACTGGCTACAGCTTGGCGTTCTATGGTATTTCTGGCAATGCGTGCATCTTTTGTTAGGATGATCCAACCCCATTCTCCAACTTGTGGTATCCAGTCTTGATCCAAGGTATTTTGTGGAAAATGATCATCATGAATTTCGACGCTAACCCCTGTTTCTCTCAGCATTTCTAGAATGGGATGTTTTCCTAAGCAGCGATCAATGAAAAAGACAGTTGTTTTTGGCTTTAGATTCATGCAGCAACAGGGCGACTCACACAGCGTATAGCTTCCTCGATTTTCTGGATTTCACATTCATAGTCATCGGCAAGCTGTTGGGAAGAATCACCAGCATAAAATCGTTCGCCAATGACATCTACAGGAATTCCTGTACCTGCAATGACCATTCTACCAAAGGCGACACGCGGGTCTATCACCACAAAACGTGGGTTATTTTCTTCTTGATTGCGGGTGAATGGGAATAGCTTGATGGCTAAACCTTTCTCATCGGCTTCGATTCTTTCTAAGTGGGTTTCTAATGCATTTTTCAGGATTCTTTTACCATCCTGTGAGGCATTAATTAGAGAGCCATAATGGTCAATGAATAAATCAACACCATCTGTATAAAATTCTTGATGTGCGAAAGAATGGGGGATATTAATTGTTTTGTTGATGTAATCTAATGCCACTCTGACTTTTGCTAAGTCGATGTGATGATGTTGGCGGATAGCTCTGAGAACATGAATTTCAATTAGGTTGATGAATGTCAGTATTAAGGGTTTTCTTTTCTCAATGGCAATGACGGGTTCAAATTGTTTATTGCCGTCTGTGACTTTGTATTTATAGCCGACTGTCCAAGACCGAATGGTTGAGTATGGTATATTCAAGTAGCGGGATGCGTCCCCAGCCGAGTAGGTGGGAATGTCGCGTGGATCTTTACCGCCATAAATATCAATCATTGTGATGTTGTTTAACCTCTATCTGTTATTATTTTAAGCCTAAATGCCTCTGTTTTATTAAATCCTTAAGGTAAAAATAGTCAGGACTTACACAGCTACGCTATCCATAGTGGTAATGGTGAGTTAAGCTAGGTTAGGTTAACACACCTGAAGGGGTGATATAGCCTTACCAAGGCAGGTTAGGATATTCCTACAGTTCTCTATTGCCTGTTATCAGGTCATTACTAGGATTAACTGATGTCCTAACGTGTCTGCGTAGCGCTATACAGTAATCGAAATCGATACGAGACTCGCTAAAAAACTGTAACAAAAGCTACAAAATACCCCTTTTTTAGAGATGTGACCGTGGAACGTCTCCACAAACCGCTATTACGCTTACCGATGCTCTAGTAGAATTCAATTTTTCCCTACACCCCATAACCTGTCTGACCCTCAATTCCCTGGTCATCTGGTGAGATGAAAGTGAAGCCGAAAGCTTTCAAGAAGCTCGAACAGGCGCAAGATAATTATCCAATGGTTACAGATTGATTACTCTAATGGTAATAAAATTTCAAAGGTTGTACCTTTTCCTAACTGCGACTGCATTAACAACTTTCCGTTATGTTTATCAGTGACAATTTGATGAGTAATCGCCAACCCTAATCCTGTCCCTTTTCCGACTGGCTTAGTCGTGAAGAATGTCTCAAATATTCGTTCTTGAATATTGGGTGCTATTCCTGAACCATTATCACTAATTTGTACCAAAACCCAGTCCCTTTTATCCTGTTGCACTAGGCGAGTATTAATTTCAATCTGAGGCTGCCATGAGCCAGACCCATTCCCAGCTTTTTCTGCCTTTTCAGTCAGGGCATCAATAGCATTACTAATCAGATTCATAAAAACTTGGCTTAGTTGACCCGATGAACAATTAACCAATGGCAATTTGCTATAATTGTTAATGATGTTAATTCCTTTTTTAAGTCGATTATTTAAAATAATTAATGTACTTTCAATGCACTCATGAATATTCGCAGGCTGATGTCTCGACTCATCCATGTGTGAGAAGTTTTGCAGACTACCAACAATTTTGGTTAATCGTTCTGAGCCTAATTGCATACTTTTCAGGACTTTCGGCAAATCCTCTAAGATAAAATCGAGTTCATAATCTTCTTTGAGTTGAGTTAAATCTGCTGATGGCTGGGGAACTTCTGCGGCGTAGGCTGTCAATAGCTGAATTAACTTGTCACAATAATCATCTAAGAATTCAAAATTTCCGGTAATACACCCGACTGGATTCTTAATTTCATGAGCAATCCCAGCAACCATTTGCCCCAAACTTGCCATTTTTTCGGTTTGAATCATTTGAGCTTGAGTTTGATCATGCAAAAGCTGGGTGGTGAGTTCCTGAATTTGCGACTGAGCCACGAGTAATTGATGCACATCTAGCAAGCGGTAGGTTCCTGACTCTAGTTCTACAATAATGGGTTCGTAAACAAATTTTGGTGTACGCTGAAGTGAACGACGAGCCGCATCAACTATTTTTGTATCTCCTCTGAGGATTAAAATATCTGCATTGACAAAGCGGTATAACGAGTGCAGCGGACGTTTTAAGAACAGTTCTAATCCATAAGGACTGCTCATTTGTTCCAAAAACTGCCTTCGGGAAATCATCCCGACAAGTTTTCTATGTTGGGTGAGAATAACTCCGGGTAATAGAGGATTTAATTGGAACGATTGAGCCACGTCTCTACCGGGTTGAACCGATTCCACCTGAAAGTGATAGAGATTAAGTTCTCGGATGGTAGAATCCAACGTCAGATTAGCGGTCTCGGCTTGGGGCAAGACGCATAAGTCGGGGTAGTAGTCTTGAAGAGAAACCATAAACCTATAAATTTAAACCTCTATTTTTCATATAAACCCACAATCAACTATTTGTCTTATGGTTTGTAAAATGATTTAATAGTTGGTTGGTACGAAATATTCTAGAAAATGAAGATGCCCTGAAACGTTAATATCGTTTTAAGAAACGATTAAACTTTAATAAAGACCAAGCTAATACGGAAAATCGATCCAATTTAAGTAGAGAATCCCTGGTATAAACTAGAGACGGTTAAAGTTATCCGTCAGAATTAATGCCAATGGGTATGAACAACCACGCGATCGCGTCCGGCTGATTTAGCTTGATATAATGCAGCATCGGCGGCTGCGGTCAAGGTTGTTGGTGATCTGCGTGGATTAGGAATGGTACTGGCGACGCCAATACTCAACGTAACGCAGTGACTCACAAAAGAGGTTGCATGGGAAATGTTTAAAGTCCGCACCGCTTCTGCAATCGCTTGAGCCACCTGAATTGCACCATCGAGAGGAGTCAGGGGTAAAATGACCACAAATTCTTCACCCCCATAACGCGCTACTAAATCTGCGGGACGCTTAACTTGACGCTGGATAGCCGATGCAACTTCTCGTAAACAATCATCACCCGCCTGATGACCGTAAGTATCATTGTAGTATTTAAAACAATCTACATCACACATAATTAGCGACAGCCAAGAGTTTCCCACACAATGTTGTTTCCAGCAGGTTTGTAAATAGTCATCAAATCGCCGACGATTAGCAACCCCAGTCAAACCATCAGACTTGGCGAGTTCCTCTAATTGCAGGTTGGCGACTTCTAACTCCTGATAAAGCTGCTTGAGTAACCGGGTGGCTAGTTCATGAATATACAACTGAGCCACTAATAATTGATAGGCGTCTAATAGGCGGTAGGTTTGGGTGGTTAACTCCACAGCGATTGGTTCATAGAGTAAGGCGGGAGGACGTTCTAAACAATGACGTGCTGCTGTAACAATTTGGGTATCTCCGGTTAAAACTAACACCTCAGTCTGGGCAAAACGATATAATGATTTAAGTGGTCGCCGCAAAAAGAGTTCCAGTCCATAGGGACTGCTCATCTGTTCCAGAAACCGTCGCCGCGAAAGTATACCCATAAATCTCCCCTGTTCAATTAAAATAACTCCTGGTAATACAGGATTTTGTTGGAATATCTGAGCCACTTCCTCTCCAGGTTGAGATGCTTCAAATTGAAAATTATAGAGAGGTAATTCTTGCAGTGTCGCATTTACACTCAATTGTTTTATCTCTGGGTAAGATGTCTCAAGTTGCATAGATGGCTGTTGTATAGAATACATCGATGAATCCATAAGGGTTCTCTCTTCTCTCTAGCAACTGTTAAAAATAAAATTTTAACACCGATTTGTAAATAGTTCGGATTTAAATTATACATTTTTACTCAATAGATTTACATTAAGTTAAGCAAATAAAACAAGGTTAAGATTGGGTTATTAAAAAGTAATCAGTAGAAGGCTAAACGGGTAGTAAGTAGGTTAGGTCAAGGTACGAGATCCAACGTAACAAGGATAACCATGGTAAAAGGGTAATATTTGTATTGCAGTGAACTACAGGTATGACAGACGAACCCTAAATAAGTACCTGAACATAAATTCTGTCCGCTGTACGAAGAAATGTTAACAAGCCTCAAACCCTTACTGTTGCCTGTTGCCTGTTGCCTGTTGCCTAATCTCAACCGTCAACTTGAATGAAAGTCCGACTACTTAGCAGGTGGGGATGTTAGCCTAGATCAACAATTGATGTTTCAAAAGGATTAGTTGTCCATTCATGTCATGAATAAAGTCGTCGTCGGTCTATCCGGTGGAGTTGATAGTTCAGTTGCCGCCGCTACCCTACATCATCAAGGCTATGAAGTCGTTGGTCTGACCCTGTGGTTAATGAAAGGCAAGGGTCAATGTTGTTCTGAGGGGATGGTCGATGCGGCGTTTATTTGTGAGCAACTGGGCATTCCTCATCATATTGTAGACAGTCGTGAGGTTTTTCAGGCAAATATCGTCGATTATCTGGTTTCGGGGTATGAATCGGGAATCACGCCCTTGCCTTGTTCTCAGTGCAACAAAACGGTTAAATTTGGTCCGATGTTGGCTTATGCACGGGAGACGTTAGGCATTGATAAAATTGCCACGGGTCACTATGCGCGGATTCGCTATGATGCCAAGAGCGATCGCTATCAGTTGCTGCGGGCGGTAGACTCGAATAAAGACCAGTCTTATTTCCTGTATGACTTAAGCCAAGACTTACTCGCCGCCTCGATATTTCCTTTAGGCGAACTCCAGAAGACGCAAACGCGACAGCTTGCGGCTGACTATCAACTCAAGACGGCTGAGAAGCCAGAAAGTCAGGACTTATGTTTAGTTGAGTCCCATGGTTCAATGCGGACGTTTCTGGATCAGTATATTTCCCAAACCACGGGAGATATTGTTGATACTAACGGTAAAGTCTTAGGTCAGCATCAAGGAATTCACCATTACACGATTGGACAACGCAAAGGACTCGGCATTGCTGCACCTGAACCCTTATATGTTGTGGCGATTGATGCAGGGGCGAATCGTGTTATTGTAGGCGATCGCGCTAGTGCAACTCAACCTGATTGCACCGTGGGGCGAGTCAATTGGGTCTCGATTCATCCGCCAACGACTCCAATTCAGGCGTCTGTGCAAGTCCGTTATCGCAGTCGTCCGGTGGATGTGACGGTTATTCCCCTAGACGGGAATCGGATGAAACTGATTTTTGATCAGCCGCAGTTTAGCATTACTCCCGGACAAGCCGCCGTCTTATATGACGGGGAAATGCTGCTAGGCGGCGGAATTATTGAACGAAAGTAGCCTTAAACCAAGGGTACGGCAATGCCGTACCCCTACGGGAGAATTGATTGGGTAGGGACACGATACCATCGTGTCCTGATTTAGGCTATAGGCTCCATTGTCATCGGTAAAGACTATATCAGAGACAGGGTGCGATCGCGATTTCTCTGATCTTGGTCTGAAAGGCTTAATGAAGAGGTTATAGGCAGGCACATTTTTCCATGGTGATAAGTGTACCAGAAAATCTTGCGATCGCGTCCAAGAGGAAACAGGGAACAGTAAAGAATGTCCTAACCTGTCTTAGTACCGCTATAACTGGGTAAGCTGGACGAATGACAAATGACATAAGACGAATGACATAAGACGAATGACATAAGACGAATAATTGCCCAGAACCCATAAAGCAGATTATTTTAGAGGTGCAGTTGACGCAATAAAGGAAAAGACATTGAGTAAGCATTCGGATGGAATCGCCCCTCATGGGGGTCAACTTATCAATCGCATTGCCTCAGAACAACAGCGATCAGAATTTTTAGAGAAAGCGGATTCCCTACCCAGGGTGCAACTTGATGCCTGGGCAGCATCTGATCTAGACTTAATCGCGATCGGTGGATTTAGTCCCTTGACCGGGTTTATGGAGCAAGGGGATTATGAGTCAGTCGTGGATAATATGCGTCTGGCGAATGGTTTACCTTGGTCTATCCCAGTTACCCTATCCGTTAATGAGGACGTTGCTGAACCATTAAAGGAAGGCGACTTAGTGCGTCTGGATGACCAAAATGGGCGCTTTGTCGGCGTTTTAGAACTCACGCAAAAATATCGCTATGACAAAAAGCGGGAAGCGATGAATGTTTACCGCACTGATGAGGAAAAGCATCCCGGTGTCAAGGTGGTTTATAACCAAGGAGACGTGAATCTAGCCGGTCCAGTTTGGTTATTGCAACGGTATCCCCATCCTCTGTTTCCTAAGTATCAAATTGATCCGGCTCAATCTCGGACGTTGTTTAAAGAACGGGGATGGAAAACGGTGGTGGGTTTCCAAACCCGAAATCCCATCCACCGGGCGCATGAATATATTATTAAGTGTGCCTTGGAAATTGTTGATGGGTTATTCCTGCATCCCCTAGTTGGTGCAACCAAAAGCGATGACATCCCCGCCGATGTGCGGATGCGTTGCTATGAAATTATGATGGATAACTATTTCCCCCAAAACCAGGTGATTTTAGCGATTAACCCAGCGGCTATGCGCTATGCGGGTCCAAGGGAAGCGATTTTTCACGCGATCGTGCGTAAGAATTACGGTTGTACTCACTTTATTGTGGGGCGGGATCATGCAGGTGTGGGTGACTATTATGGAACCTACGATGCTCAGCATATCTTTGAAGAGTTTGAGCCGGATGAATTGGGGATTATTCCGCTAAAATTTGAACACGCCTTTTACTGCGAAGTGACGGAGACAATGGCAACAGCCAAGACAAGTCCCAGCACTCCAGATCAACGCATTCACTTATCGGGAACCAAGGTAAGGGAACTGTTGCGTAAAGGTGAGTTACCTCCGCCGCAGTTTTCTCGACCTTTAGTCGCGGCGGAATTGGCGAAGGCGATGAAGGTGGAAAATTGATATCCCTAAAGGGATGAAAAGGGATGTGAAGGGTAGGTAGGGTGTGGGGTGTAGGGGGTAGGGTGTAGGGAAGATCAAGGTAAGAATAGGATGCGATTAGGGTCGGTTCTGGCGGTTCGGGATAAAAAAATGAGGCTTTTGATGCTCCCCAAGTCTGTTCATTGCCCGACTACTTAGACGGTTAAAAACCTTGCAATGCAAGCCTAAAAGCAGCATCTTCCCCATCTTCCCCTCACCTCACCACTTATTCAGCAGACCCTACTTATGCCAGCCAGAGATCAAGTTCTCTTGTCCCATTCCATCAAAATAGTGTACAACCACTGCTCCACGCGATCGCACATCGCCTGCGTCGAGTATTTGGCTTCGGCTTGTTGACGACAGGTATAGCGGTTAATCCTATCCAATCCGTTAATCGCCTCAACCAATCCCGCCACCGAATCCGGTTCTACCAAAAACCCCGTTTTCCCCTCCTCGACAATTTCCGCCGGTCCACCGCGACGGTAAGCAATCACAGGAACGCCGCAGGCGAGGGCTTCTATTGCCACATTGCCAAAGGCTTCTACCCAACGCGGCGTCATTAATAATCCCCGACATTGCCGTAACTGTTCCTGCAACTCACTCGTCGAGAAAAACCCTAAATAATCAATCGGCGCTTCCGGGTAATCCCGCAAAATCTGTTGCCAATAGTCCTGATTTTGCAGCACTCCCATAATTTTCAGGGGAATCCCAGTCTTATGAGACGCCGCCACTGCATCCTCTAACCCCTTTTCTGGGGCAATTCGCCCCACCCATCCTAACCACGGTTTGGGTTCTGGACAGAAATTATAGCATGATATATCAATACCATTACCCAAACACCGACAGCGATCGCCAAAAGTATAGGTAGCCGCCTGTGCGTGAGAATGAACCGCCACTGTACCCGGAAACCCGATCACCACTTGCTCAATTATCTCATCCATGGCTTCTGAGATAGAACCCATACTCACCAAATGGGCAATGGGACGACTAAAAAATGGCGTTAAATAAAATGGCAGCCAATCATAGGCAAAATTGAAAATTAAATCATAGTCGAATTGTACTTGTCGTGCGTAATCCCAAAATCCTGCCAAAACCGAAGCTGGGGGAATAATAATCGGTGTATCTCGTGTTTGTGTTTGAGCGCTAGTTTGCACAGTTCCCCCAATTTCCACTAGGGGCATACCCCAACCTGTAGACCCTTGCGTTGCTACAATGGTGACCTGATGTCCGCGTCTGACTAAATCGCTAGCCACATTACGCAAGGTTAATTCAACACCGCCCGTTAATCCTGAACCCAAGGGACCCACGGGACTAGAAATGAGCAGTAATTTTAGAGAATGATCATTCATTAAATTATGACTTATAAAATAACCCGTCAATTAGCAGTATAGGTTGAGCTAATCTAGAAATAGATTTATCAATAACTGCTCCACACAAGTTGACCTGCTTCATGGTTTTCGCTTAGTAAGTCTCGAAGCTTACGCGCCTAACAATGACTGTTACTGAGTTTAATTGAGCCATTATCGATACATAATATCTGGACTTCCTAAAATCAAAGCTGCCCGTAACTTTTCGGGACTATTCTCAATCTCCCTTTTAGTTTGAGCCGAAATACTATCACCTAATGTATTCAGAAGTTGACTCGCATCCACCGATTGATTATCACCCAAGCGTCCCTGGGCTATCGCCGTTGCCAAACTGACCCGCCGCAGCATCGCATCGGGACTCAACCAAGCCTCTTGAGTATTTTTATAGCCCTCAGGCGTGGAACAGTTATAAAGCGGCATACTCAGTTGATTTAACATACCCGAAATTCGCTTTAAATTTGGCTCTTTTGTACCCGTCGCCCGGACAGCGGAAATAATATAGTCATAGGGTGTCTTGAATTTACGACCATAATCATTCGCCTGCCAAAATTCAGGACGTTTAAAAAGGGTTTCTAAGACAGCGCGAATATTCCCGTCTGTCTGCAAAAATTCCTTAGCCAGTCGCTTCACTAAACCGGAAGGCGGGTCATCGGCGACAAAGTATTGGGCAAGTTTATAACTAATATAACGGGCAGTCGCTGGATGGCTAGCCAAAGTATTGATCGCCTGTTCCACTTCCGCTACGCCACTGCCTTTAATCCGTTGACCTAGAAATAGTTTATCACTATAGTCATGGCGGTTTCTATCGAAATAAAAGCCATTGCTATCCCCCTTATTCTCATCCAAATCCAATCCCCATCCGGTTAACATATAAGCTAAGGCAATTACGTCATCCTGACTATAGCCGCCATCAACACCCAAAGTATGAAGTTCCATCAATTCACGGGCATAATTTTCATTAATACCGCGAAATCTCCCCTTTGCACCTGGACTATTGGGGGCAGTATTGCGCCAGTTATCTAAATAAACCAACATTGCCGGATGATGAACCGTTGCGGCTAGCAAATCCCGAAAATGACCCAGGGCATAAGGTCGAATGGCTTGCTGTTCATAGACACCGATCCAGAATTTAATATCTCCTTTTCTGGCAAAAACATTAAAGTGATTAAACCAAAAGTTTACCATTACTTCTTGCAATTGCCGAGGACTGGCGATCGCACGCAGTAATCGCGCCTGTATTGCTTGCTGTAAGGGTTGTTTAGCTTTTTGGCGAGCTTGCTGACGTTCCTCCTCTGAACGCTGTTTTTGGCGGCGAGGTTTATACTGTCTGAGTAATTGAACTGGAGTCAGTTTTAGAGTACGCCATTGATTGAGTTGGCGAGTGATTTGGGGAGATTCGGGAATGGAGTCTGGCGAAAGTTGAGATTGAATATAAGCCTCAATCCCCATCGATTGGATTTGTTCAATATCACCGGGACGAACACCAAAACTGAGACGATTTAGAATATGGAGGGATTTCGTCATTTGTCATTTGTCATTTGTCATTTGTCATTTGTCATTTGTCATTTGTTGATTAGGAAATCTCTACCTCATCTCCCCCAGCTCCCTCTGCTCCCCCAGCTCCCTCTGCTCCCCCATCTTCCCCATCTTCCCCATCTTCCCCATCTCCCCCAGCTCCCCCAGCTCCCCCAGCTCCCCCAGCTCCCCCAGCTTCCCCAGCTCCCCATCTCCCCTATGAAGCTACACGATTATTCTCCAAGGCGACAAAATTATCCACTGGGCGCACTTGTTGCAGCAGATTTTGTAAATTTTCCCCTTCAATCACCTCCGTTGCTAATATCTGTTGTGCAATTTGTTCGAGTAAATCGCGATTGTGATTGAGAATCGCTAAGGCTTTCTGATGAGAGGTTTCCACAATTTCTCGCACTTCCACATCAATCGCTTTTGCCGTTTCATCACTCACACTCCGGCGTATATTCCCGCCACTATTGCCCAAAAAACTATTGCCTTGAGCCTGATTATACGCCAAAGGACCCAACACTTTACTCATGCCATAGGTCGTGACCATGCGTTCAGCTAACTCTGTGGCGCGTTGCAAATCATTCGCCGCCCCTGTGGTGATATTACCAAAGACAATTTCTTCTGCGGCGCGTCCTCCTAATAGGGTGGCAATATCGCCGCGAAGTTCCACTTCATTCATCAAAAAACGGTCTTCTGTGGGGAGTTGCAGTGTGTATCCCAACGCAGACATTCCCCGTGGCACAATGGAAATTTTCGCGACTTTACCACTTCCTGGCATTAACGCACCCACTAAAGCATGACCAACTTCGTGATAAGCGACAATCTTTTTCTCAACATCGCTGAGAACCCGGCTTTTCTTCTCTAACCCCGCCACGACTCGTTCAATGGCTTCAGCAAAGTCGGCTTGAGCAATGGTTTCCTGTCGCTTACGGGCGGCTAATAAGGCGGCTTCATTGACTAGATTGGCTAAATCCGCCCCAGCAAACCCAGGAGTCCGAGTTGCGATCGCGTGCAGATCCACATCCTCGCCTAATTTGACTTTTTGGGCATAAATGCTTAAAATTTCTTTACGTCCAGCTAAATCAGGACGGTCAACCAATACCTGACGGTCAAAGCGTCCTGGACGTAACAAGGCGCGGTCTAAGCTTTCGGGGCGGTTCGTCGCCGCGAGGACAATCACCGTCGCATCTCCAGCCGCAAATCCATCCATCTCGGTGAGCAATTGGTTCAGCGTTTGTTCCCGTTCATCATTTCCGCCACTATGGAAATTCCCACTACTCCGAGATTTGCCGATCGCATCCAATTCATCAATAAAGATAATACAGGGTGCCTTCTTTTTTGCCTGATCAAACAAATCCCGCACCCGCGCCGCACCCGTACCCACAAATAGTTCCACAAACTCCGAAGCGGAAATACTAAAGAAGGGAACCTCGGCTTCCCCAGCTACCGCTTTTGCCAAGAGTGTTTTCCCCGTTCCTGGAGGTCCCACCAGCAGTACCCCTTTAGGGATTCGCGCCCCAATTGCGGTAAAGCGATCGGGGTTTTGCAGGAATTCGACAATTTCCACTAATTCTGTCTTGGCTTCCTCCGCCCCCGCGACATTAGCAAAGGTAATTTTAGCCGATTCTCCTTCTACATAAACCTTTGCCTTACTTTTACTAAACGAAAGCGCACCTTCAGCGTCTCTGTCATTGCGGCGCAGGAAAAACTGAAAGGCGGCAACGAGGATTAGCGGCGGAACCACCCAACTTAACAGACTCAGTAACCAACCATTTTTGGGAGGAGGCGCAGCAAAAAATTCAATCTCCTGTTCCTGAAGCGTGTTCACCAAGTCTGGATCATAAACCCTGAGTGTGGCATAGATTTGTCCTTGTTGCTCATCCGGGTTGAGCAGTTCATCGGTTGGGTTGAGCGGATCGTCAGATGGTGAATTTAACGGATTGTCGGGTGTGTCCAGATCCGGTTCTACTTCTGTGTCTAGGGGCGGTTCTGGCGTTTCCAGCAAGTCTTGAGTGGCTTGGAGAGGATCTTGAGTGGCTTGCAGCAAGTCTTGAGTCGCCTTCAGGGGATCTTGAGTGGGCTTAAGCTGAAAAATCACTTGGTCTTCCCCCACCGAAACCCGTGTGACTTTACCGTCGTCCAGTTGGTCGAGAAATTTGCTATAGGGTACTAGGGGAAACCGAGGAGATTTGGGTACAAACAAGTACCCTAGTAAGCATACACTCGCCAGAATCAATAGAATAAGACCAATCTGGCGACCGTGGGGCGATTTCGGTTTGTCTTTAATACTCATACATTTGTTATCTGCACGCTTGATGCCGTGGGCTTGGGTGGATGGGAGAATTCCTATTTTTAGGGTAGCAAGTTAGCACTCCCTAGCCTAAAGAGGTGGGCATTCTTCATTCACCAGGAGCCGGAACCTTCACTTCGGAAAGAGGACATGGTTTTACCTCGTCCGGAATGTGAGCCTTCCCCTCCAGAAGCCCAGTTTAGGCAATGCGAATTTGATACAAACCTTACAGCCTTCTGTCCTCTGTCTTCTGCCTTTTTGGACTAACGCTCATATTCAACATAATCCACTTGTCTATCATCAAGAGGAGGCGGTATTACTTCAGTGCGCCGCCTAGCTGAGGGGGCATAAGGAAGCGCATTGTAGGGATGGGGGACAACGTAAGTCGTCCGAGATGGACGGGGTTGTTGTTGTCGCGACAGCACTGCTAATAATCCCACAACGACAACACCACCACTAATCGTTACCGCCATACCACCCAATCCCCAAACCAAGCCGGAAATAATCGAATTATCTTGCTCAGACTGCTGCACAGGAGTTACAGGGGGCGCTGCTTCAATCCGAGGGGGTATGAAACTATTGGGATTATTGGGATTAGTTTGTCCCATAAGATTGTCAATCAACGCTTGCTGGTTTTGCACTTGAGCTTTTAGCTGTTCCGTTTCAGCGCGTTGCTGTTCCAGCATACCTTTCAAGCGTTCTACTGTAACCTGTTGCTGTTCAAAATCATTACCGGCAAAACCCGGTGTCGTCTGAACTGGCATTTGCGGGTTCTGCCCATAAGCCGGATTATAGGGATTATAAGGATTGCTCTGTGGAAGTTGAGCGGTTTGAGAGGGAGGGGCATTGGTAATGCCAAGACTGTCTCCGCCTTTCATCATAAACAGAACCGCTACCCCCGCAAAGGCAGCCCCTGTTAGGAATGCCATACCATCACTCATCACTCTTACCTCACATTTAAAACTGAACTACCACTCATTGTTACTGATACAGGCTGACTGCCGTTGGTGAGACTTGACTCCTTATGAGTTTATACGTCATTGAGTCTATTGGGGGGGTTCTCTAGCTGTTGTCCGTTTTCTAATTGAAAACGAGAAAGGCTCAATTGTCCATCCCCAAGGATTTTAAAGCGTTTCTAGGCAGTATCACCAGGGTTATAAGAATTTCTATAGTTCCTGATATTGGTATCAATTTAAACCCAAATGCTCGGAATTGACAGACAGGTTTCGCCCTCACCCCTATCCCCTCTGCCAAGCCTGGGAGGGGGGATAGAATTTTTCCAGGTGGGTATTTTAAGCTACCTTAGGTCTAGAATTCAAGGTAAATCTACTCTACTATAGCCGCACAATCCGGATTGTGCTTCGATTCTAGACCATCTCGCTCTCCTGCGATCGCGCTTTCCCTATCACTTCATTGAAAGCTAGGGTAGGTAAGGGATAGGGAAAAATTTTTCGAGATGAGCGATCGCGGATACCTTAGCCGTTTTCTCAACCTGTGACAACTTGATCCCCTGAGCAGTGATTCATAATAATCACTAATCTAAAGCAGACGATGATCCCCTGTCTGTGGGAGAATAGAACAGGACTGACGCTTGCTTCATGCTTTATCGGATCAATAGCGACTATTAGCCTTCTTGCGGGTATGGGTTGTGCGTCAGGTATCAAAACAGCCGACTTAAAAAGCCACATCTACTGCTGCTCACTACACAATTAATCTATGTCCACAGCCCCCAAAATTATCTCACAAAATCGATGCTTCGGTGGTACAGTTGGCTTTTACTCCCATCACTCTCAAACCTGCAACAGTAAAATGCGGTTTGCTGTTTACCAACCGCCTCAAGCCAAATCTGAACGAGTCCCGGTTCTCTATTTCCTTTCGGGCTTAACCTGTACTGAAGAAAATTTCATGGCAAAAGCGGGGGCGCAGAAGTTTGCGGCAAAGTACGGATTAATGCTGGTGACACCGGATACCAGTCCCCGTGATACGGGAATTCCGGGAGAAAATGACGACTGGGACTTCGGTACAGGCGCGGGTTTTTACGTCGATGCGACAGTAGAACCCTGGTCAGAACATTATCAAATGTATAGTTATGTCGTTGAGGAATTACCAGCAATCATTGCCCAACATTTCCCGGCTCAAATTGATCAT
The DNA here is from genome assembly GCF_040221695.1 of Coleofasciculus sp. E2-BRE-01. Lineage (NCBI taxonomy): Bacteria > Bacillati > Cyanobacteriota > Cyanophyceae > Coleofasciculales > Coleofasciculaceae > Coleofasciculus > Coleofasciculus sp. E2-BRE-01. The sequence goes on from NZ_JAVKEA010000130.1 coordinate 95,719, forward strand.
CAGGGCATTTTTGGTCATTCTATGGGGGGTCATGGGGCGCTGATTTGTGCCTTAAGAAATCCTGAGCAATATACCTCTGTTTCGGCTTTAGCTCCCATTGCCGCACCAACACAATGTCCTTGGGGACAAAAGGCATTTACACATTATTTGGGTGAGGATGAAAAAGATTGGGACATCTATGATGCTAGCGAATTAGTGTTAGCCGTTGGATATAAGCGTCCAATTCTTATTGATCAAGGGACAGCCGATCCTTTTTTAGAAAAGCAGCAATTGCTTCCTGGTATCTTTGCCCAAGCTTGTGAAAAAGCCGGAGTTCCTTTAACATTACGCTTCCAGGAAGGGTATAATCACAGCTATTATTTCATTTCCTCGTTTGTGGAAGACCACATTCGCCATCATGCAAAGGCGTTAAAGCTAGAAGATTAAGATATGTACGATGCTGTTGGATGCTGTTGGTTGAAGGAAAGACCCCTCCCTAACCCTCCCCTGCAAGGGGAGGGAACCGGAATATATTTGTTATTTGGAGGTGCTTCCCAACTCCCCCTTCCGTATAAAAAAGCGAAGCATTCCCTCCCTATCAACGAACCCTCTATTACGTCTACAAAAACCTAGCGAATCCAGCCGTTCAAGCTGTCTTAGGTTACGCAAGTTCACCCCAGTTTATGCCGTCTTCAACGGTGCAACCACCCTAACCATCGTTTTTGGTTGAAGTGAAATTCCCAAAACTCCACTAATTTCTAATAATTGTGTCAGCGTTGCTGATTCATACTCTCTATCTTCATATCGCTGAAGCAGACTCTCTTCAATTCCCAGCCGTTGAGCAAGTTCTTTTTGGCTAATTTTAGCCGCAATACGGGCTTGAATCAAAATGCGGGGAAGCTGAGCAAGAGAACCGATTTCAAAAATGATTGGTTCGCTCTCATCCCGATTAATTAGAGCTTCATACTCCTGCATCTGGGCGGTAAAGTCATCGATCAGACTTTGGACTCCATCGACATTAAGTTGCCACATAATAGGATTAGTGTTCTTCAATTCATTATGCGCCCCTACAGTTTCTGGATGTAATTCTAATTCACCAATTAAGGTGTGTCACGTCAGTATTCTCCCTTCCCTATTGCCTGACGAATAACTAATGACAAATGACAAATGACGAATGACCAATGACAAAATCACACAACATTGGCAGGTTCGACTTGTGCCAAAAACTGGAACGCCTTAGCAATATAAGCCGCACACTGTTTAGGAGACGTATCATAAAAAGCCCGCCAAGCGGCTGCCTTATATTCGTCATATTTATCGGCTCGTTCTGGATATCGCTCCAACCAGCCTAAACGTACCGCATGACCAATTAAAACATCCAGGACAATGTATTCTTCAATTTCCAACTCTGGATTCCGTTCCAATATCGCGGCTAATTCCACAAGTGCCTCAATATTCACTTGTCGATAGGTTGGTACTTGAATTTTATTGAGTAAATGCTCAACCCGCAGAGCAAAATTCTTTTCCCCAGGTGTCATTTCTGAGAGCAGGGGTTGGCTATCCAGTCGATTGCGACGCTCTAATTTATCGCCAATCACCAAACCCTTACAATGTTTCATCACTTGCCAGACTTTCGGGTAAAAGTCTTTCGGAACCCGACCTGCACTACCATCCATTTGCCGTTTTCTCAGCCAATTTCCCGCCGTTGCTAGGTCTTCGTCGATATAGATTTGCTCCTCTGGCAATATCACCCAATTAATCGCATATTGCGGTTGTTTAACATGCAGCGATTCTTGTTGGCGTAATTTTTGGTTAACGCCTTCATACCCTGCCAAACAGGAACGCAGTCGCATTTTAATGTCAAAGGGACTTAAGCGCATCAATGCTTCATAAGCTTCATCCTGGGTCACGCCTAATTCAGCCGCTAATTCACTCGTCAACAGCAGGATTAAATACCCAACTCGCAGTGTGAGTAAGCCATCAACCAGATGCGGTTCGGATTTAATCAGAATACTCAAGTAAATCAGGATTTCCTGAGTTAAAACGCGATCGCGAATATCTTCTCGGCAAAATTCGTCAATCTTTGCCCGGAGTTCCAGATGAGACATTGGGTTTTTAATTAGAGAAGCCTCACTGTAAGCTTTGCCAACAGTAATCTGTTTCCCGCGCACCAAAATATCCGTTACCGCATCGGACAAACTAATTTCGACTTTATTCAGTAACCCCGCCGCTTGACGAATCACACCCCAGTAAGGCGATGCTCCTTCACTACTGGCTCTGGTATACACTTCATTCAGCAAATCCGCCACCGTCACCACTCGTTGAGGTTGACCAAATCCTGTATCAAAATCCAGCCCCCGCAAGTTTTTCAGAGTGCGTAATAATTCAATTTGCTCATAAAAATTTTCTGAATGCCGCAAACTATCGAGCAAGGGTTGGAGATTCGTTTCGCATTCCAGCAAGAATTCCTGCGTATGACTTAACGGACCATTTTTTCGCGGATGATTCCTCAGGTAATACTCAGGCGGTGCTGCATCTTGAACCGCAGAGTCGCTAAACTCAAACCCTTGCAGCGTATCAATGCGTTCAACGCCTGCTGTGAGCATTAACTGATTTAAACGCCCTAACTTGACCCGCACCCCATTACAGAATCCCTCTTGCAATTCTTGGATTAATTCCAGTAAAGCGGAACCCTGAAGTTGCTCTTGTCCCGGATGACTGGTTTCTTCTGCCGTCTGCACCATCTGATGAGTTAACAGCAGCGTCACCGTTGGACGTCCCAACTCACCCCAATGGCGTTGAATATACGTCAGTTCACTTTTAATTTGAGCCACCAGGAAATGATAATCCAGCGTTAAATAAAACTGTTGCTGGTCTAAAAACGCCGGCAAAAATACAATCGTTTCTTGCCCGAAGCGAAAAATACGAGATGTGGTCAAACTTCGCAGGCGTCGAATCGGGCGTCCAGTTAATCCCAAAGCGTCACACCGTCCAATTTGGGCATACAATCGGGATAAATCAGTCGCCTGACGTACTTGCACAGGATCGACTTGTTTGGGGGTCTGGGTGGCAATCCCATAAGCAGCCAGTTGCGCCTGTAATGCTTCATCCTCTGCCAACAGCGCAATTTGTACTACCGGATCTTGATGACGCCCTACGCAAAAATGACGCCCTAAGGGATCAACATCTCCCCGCGTAATTAATTCCTCATGAAGCATTTGGGCAAACAGATACAAACTCTGCGCCCAGACAAGCGGCAAATTTTCATTGGGTTTGCGATTCTGGGAACGGGGAGAAGCGCGTTCGGCTTCAATTTTGTCCTCAGGTACGTAATATACTTCCGGTAATAAGCGCATCCCATCTCGCTCAACCAGCAATGTATCCAAACGCCCCAGATAATTCCGCGCCCGTTCAATGTCTCCCCGGAACCAGCCATCTAGGGCTAAGTAGGTAAAAAATAGGGGCCACTCGCATTCAATATGTTCAAATTGTTGCAGTTCCCAGGGTTCATAATGCAAGCGGGTGGTATCTTCGAGTACGGTTTGATGTCCATCTCGCAGGAACCGCTTACACCCGTAGAGTCCTTGTAGTTTATCGACTATTTTCTGACGAGTTCTCTCCAGCAGTTCCACGTCTTCGATGGCAAATGCCGGGAAGCCGATGACACTTAACAGCGCCGCATCAGTTTCTTTGGAACTTGATTCCCGTGGTAATAGGGATTCTAACGTAATCCGCGATCGCGCAATTTCATCGGGGAGAACGTGAATCACGGAAGCTTGAGACCCCCGCACACCAAATAAATCTAGCCCGTTAATCGCCTCTAATGCGGCTTTTGCCATGCCTACGGAACTGGCGTTGAGTTCCGGATTCCCGTGATTAACTTTATTTCCCCGTTCCCAAATTCCGTAATCCGGTGTCCGATAGGTACGACCAATGTAATACACCAGATTCTGAATGAAATGCACTTCAGCAATGGTGTAAACAATGTGTAACCCTGATGCGGTCATCTGAGCCAGCATCAACAGGAATAGGGAGGTAGCATCAAGCTGCAAATGACCCCACTCATCATCCCCCACGACTACATCGCCAGTGCTGGTATCGTACTTGGCGTGCAGTGCGTCTAGCAGGGATTGGTTGTCTTTGAACCGTTCCACTTTGGCGGCTTGCCGCATCATACAAAACAGCAGCCCCCGCATCAGTTTGACCACACTTTGTTCTAGTTCAAAGGTGCGCCCACTATCAGCGTCAAGTTTGCGGTACGCTAAGGCTAATCCCCAAACCGCCAAAATGCTGTAAACGTTGTCCCTAACCCAGGCATCGGTGTAGTCACCATGGGCGTTGACGGCTGTACTGGCAGGTAATAATCCGGTAATTGGATTTTGGCGATCGAGAATAATCCGAATCTGCTGGTAATAATCGTTGAGTCGAGCGGGCAGTTGAGTGGCGGTGATAGACATCCCTTAATCAAACTTTAAACAAAATTTATTTTTCCGGAGTCGTTCGTTAAAGCTAATGAGTAATTTTTCTTAGTATTCCGGACATAATATTCACCTATCTTTCCGTCACCTTGACCCAATTCTTGTCGTTTTGCCAACAATTCGTTACATTAATTTACATAATGTAACCAAAACAACGAAGTTATGGACGAGCAACAGCAAAAAGAAGCCAAATTTGGGTTCACGGCGAACGCTGAGAATTGGAATGGTCGTTTAGCGATGATTGGCTTTATTGCCGCGTTGATTACGGAATATGTTTCCGGTCAAGGTGTGTTACATTTCTGGGGACTTCTGTAATACGGCATCGTACAGTCTTAAGCAGAATGGCACTGACTGGTATGCTGGTGGGTTGAGCGGAGTCGAAACCCACGATGGCGGCGTGACCCAGCTAAAATTGTGGATTAGATTTGACGTTTAACCCTTCGACTTCGCTCAGGGTTAAACCGGGCGCACGCCATGCGCCCCTACGGTTTCCGGGCGTAATTCTAATTCATCAAATAAGGTGTGCCACGACACTACGGTATATCAAGGGTTTCGGCGACCCAAAATGCACGCTTTTCAGCACCCTGGGTCTTAAGCAATGGGGAAAGAATAGCTGGGTGTTCAATCCTAGAACCCCAGCTTTCTGGTATTGTCCTAGTCCTAGCGGATATACTCCTTGAGAATACTGTTGCGATTAGGATGGCGTAGTTTCCGCAGGGCTTTTGCCTCAATTTGGCGAATGCGTTCGCGGGTCACGGCAAAGATTTGACCGATTTCTTCTAGGGTTTTCATCCGTCCATCATCTAACCCATAGCGCAACCGGAGAACGTCTCGTTCGCGGGGGCTTAAGGTATCCAGGACGCTTTCTAAGTCTTCCCGCAGCAAATTTTTGGATACTTGGTCTTCTGGCGTTTCACCATCGGCTTCGATAAAGTCACCCAGGCGAGAGTCTTCTTCTTTACCAATTGGTGTTTCTAGGGAGATGGGAAGTTGGGCAGATTTGGCAATAAATCGCAGCTTCTCGATGGTCATTTCCATGCGATCGGCAATTTCTTCTTCCGTGGGTTTGCGACCCAATTCTTGAGAGAGGATTTTGGTGGTCTTTTTGATCCGGGAGATGGTTTCGTAAAGGTGAACGGGGAGGCGAATGGTACGAGATTGATCCGCGATCGCACGAGTGATGGCTTGTCGAATCCACCATGTCGCGTAGGTGGAGAATTTGTATCCTTTCTCGTGGTCGAACTTTTCCGCCGCCCGGATCAGTCCTAAAGATCCTTCTTGAATCAGGTCTTGAAACGACAGACCCCGATTCATGTATTTCTTGGCAATGGACACAACCAGACGCAGGTTAGACTGCACCATTTTCTCTTTTGCCCGCCGACCCAGGAAAAGGCGTTTGCGAAAGGCGGGAAGTTCCATTTCTACCTCCTTTGCCCATTCTCCTTCCTTCGGTTCTCGCTCAAGCTGATCATACAAGCGATCGCGAATCCGTTCTAACTCTAACAAGTCAGCAATTTTACGCGCCAGTTCAATTTCTTCATCAGCCCGTAATAGCCGAATTCGACCAATTTCTTGTAGGTAGAGGCGAATGGAATCTTCGGTATAGTGCTTCTTTTTCGCTTGTGGGCGACGGCGGGTAGAACGCACCTTACCAGGCTTACCATCTGCCTCCTCCGGGGGTTGAACGGCTTCCGAGTTTACGTCCGCCATATCATCTTGAGTGGCGTCATCCTCTAGCAAGAATTCAAACTCGCTTTGAGGCTGAGAAATTGTTGCAAGTACGTCGTGTGCCTGGGTCATGCCTTTTTCCTCATGCTCCTTCAGTTAAAGACCAGTAGATGTCTAATAATCTACTTAAAAGTTTAGCCAGCGATTTCATCTTACTTTTGCATTCTAATCGGTTATTGAATTGTTGAGCCTGAGAAACTCAGATGAAATTTATTCCTCTTAACTCAATAGGGATATGAATGCCGGGTAAAGTAATTTTTCCTCCTGGCGGCTGTTGAGACTTTCTGATTCTAGCTTTAATTCAAAAAACTTGTTCGCGCTTTTGGGCAACTTAGATTGGCTGATAATCTTCAGCGGTTAAGAGCTTTTGCGCGAAATCGAAATGAATATTTGCCTAAAGAATGAAACCATTATAGATTGTCTTTCCTCGATTTGCATGGGCCAATGAATTGAGGGACTAAAGTTTAACTTGATGGAAGTACGCGAATAGAGTCGTAAGCTTTACTGTTACGCTGGGGAAAGCCATCGAAACTGAATCCGTCTGCTTGATGTCTCCCGGTTATGTCAATCCTTCTTTAATGTACTCTGGGACTCGACTGGTTCGTCCCGGACAAATCGCTGAAATGTGATCAGCCATTTTAATGAAGTTAGCTGACACTTCAACAGCCTTAGTTTCTCTAGAGTTCATGAAACACCCTATTTTAGTACAAACGTTCTGTTCTGTATTGAGAGAATTCTTCTTCTTTGACCACGTTAGCGAAGTTCAGCGTACATGCAACAAATTTTTTGAGGGTAGAGGTAATGCATAAGTCACGAAGGCTCGATGGTGTGTAAAACATTTGTTTTAGCACACAATAGGAGTAGTTGTGTTTAAAATCTGAATAAAATTCGCCGAGATGGTTACAATACGTAACGCTTATGTCATCTTGTGTAAACTGGCAGTCGGAGATGGAGATAAGGCAGAGGGGAGACAGTAGAGGGGAGATCTAACTCATTTAACTCTATATATAGTTGAAATAATGCCAGTTTTTGGCTGATGCCACTCTACAGATAGCGCTAGCGAGAACTGAGTTCGCAGTCAGAATGCCTTATTTGAGTTGCCAGAGTTGGTCAATGGTCACAAAGTTAAATCCTTGATTCAGTAGGATTGGGATTAACACGGCTGTGGTTTGGGTAACATCTTCTCCTCCACAGTAACCATCATGCAAGACCAGGAGTGATCCATTCTGTACTTGCTGTAGGACTCGCCGGACAACGACTGAAGTCCCAGGACGTACCCAGTCTTCTGGTACAACACTCCACATCACAGGTCGGTAATGCCATTGGTGTAATAATCTGAGAGTTTGGGGAGTAAACAGACCATTCGGGGGGCGAACATCCCGCAGGCGATCGGAGTTCAGTCCACAAGCTTGGGTAATTGTGGCTTGGGTTTTTTCTAAACTTTGCTTGAGTGCATCGGGTGTCAACAACGGGAAGGAATGGTGATGATAACCATGCAATCCAATCCAGTGACCCTGTGCGTACACTTCACTAGCAACGGTTGGGGCTGATTGAACGCAAGTCCCTAACCAAAAAAAACTAGCTTTGATATCGTAGCGCTCTAGGACTTGCAGAAGATGGGGGGTGTACTGAGGGTGAGGACCATCATCAAACGTGAGCGCAATGGTTCGCGACTGGGGTGAACCTGACCAAAGACAATCAGGAAAGACAGTTTTCAGAATTGGGTACAGCAGGGGATAGAGGGGGGCAAACTGCATAGGGTAGGAGGGGGAGCTGACAGGTGTAGGTTTTTTACTTTAGGGTGGGGATAAGACAAGGGAGACAAGGAAGGAAAGTAGACAAGGAAGAGAAGAATTGTATAGCTCAAGAAGTATTCGGAGTAAAAACTGTTCGTGGAAATAAACCATTTAAG
>NZ_JAVKEA010000131.1:0-6423 GCF_040221695.1 Coleofasciculus sp. E2-BRE-01
TGAATAGGTGAGGTGAATGGTGGTAGGTGTGAGGTTTTTTCGCCTCCAACAGACAATTCCATCCTGACACCCGACACCCGACACCCGACACCCGACACCCTTGCTCAACCGAGCTTTCACCTTAAGTTGACACCAATGGATGGTATCGTGCCCCTACCGCATTTCAGAGATAATTGATTGGGTATGGGTACGGCATTGCCGTACCCTATGATAGTTAGCGATAACCTCTCAGTTTAATCAATAATCAACCTTCTGCCTTCTGCCTTCTGCTATATCGCGCCAGCGAATCACACCCAGGATTCAATCCACCATGATCTGTCGCCTCAACAGACTCATCATTTCTCCGGAAGCACCATAAGGAATCGGTGGACTCCATTCCCTCACCTCCGCAAACCGTAAGCGATGCAGCGTTTTGATAATGCTGTTGATCCCTTTACGGGAACCAATCACCATCACCTTAATAAATTCTTTCTGAGAAACCGGATCAGTAGAAGCCTGAATAGAAACCTCAGCAGAGGGCAATTGATTCCCATTCGGCACAAAGTACGCTTGCATTTGAGTTCACCTGATTTTGAGTTGCGACCGGATGACTATATTTATGTAGTCATTCTCATCATACACGATGGCTATATAAATGTAGTCATTTACTTGCTCGTAAGGCTCTGACACGATTAAGAGTATGGGAAGAGTCGGCAAAGCCCTTAAGCAGGTACTAGAGAATTACGACATCAGTCAGAACAAACTGGCGGTAGCGCTGGGAGTAAGACGTTCTGTGGTTTACCGTTGGTATCACGAACTTACAGATCCCACAGCCGAAACGGTTGCGGAAATTGCACAGGCACTCAAAAGCATTAATCCGAGTGCAGCAGCAGAATTTATCCGGTTGTATTTGGGTGAGTTCCTTGAGACGGAGGAGGATAGTTGAAGGGAAGCGACTAACGATGTCTGTGATTGGCATAACAGACGATAGCCGAGGTGATTATCGTCTGATTTTAACCTGAACCTATATCAGGGCACGATACCATCGTGCCCCTACCGCATCTCAGGGATAATTGATTGGGTAGGGGTACGGCATTGCCGTACCCTATGATTGCTCCGCACCCAGGTTTGTGCTTGTTGGATAGCTTGAGCAAGGGTGAAAATTCTGATTTCTCCATCTACAAGGCGGACAATCACGTCATCTCCCACCTCCAATCCCAGTTGATTGAAATACTCGGCTGGAATCGCAACTCTGCCACCTTTAGAAATTTTTGTTTTGACTTGTAGCATCTGACGTTTTTAGCGTGAGTTTACATATAATTTTACTATGATGATATGGCTCCTTACGTTACCTGGGAAACCTAATGCTTGCGATTGTTTGGATTATCCGTTTGCAGGATTGAATATTGATGTCCCGCCAACCTCGAACTATTCAACCTGGATACTGTTACCATATCACGCCAAATACCTTAGAGTGGGCAAAAGTAGCGAACAATAGCCTAAGCATTTGAGGTTTATAAATTTTGCTCACCCTACCTAACTATGAATTCGTATAAATGTAGTTTGTTAAGGGATTTTTACAGAAGACTATAATGTTTATATGTTACAGTCTACAAGTCGCACAAAGAGAAAAGAGATCCAATTAAAGTTTAATGGGTCTCTCATACCACCCCAGGTGTAAGACGGGAGGTATCCCTCCAAGTCTTTCTTGGGGTTAAATACGCCTCTCGACCTTCCTCTTCCGTATGCTAGCCATCCTATCTTCTCATAAAATCTCATCCAGTCTACACTACTCACACCACCATAACGACCGGGCTGAGAGGCAAATCGATCTAAAATAGACTTCTGCACGCTGAAACCAAACTTCCCACCCGATCGTTCTACCCAAAGCCTATCAAGAGAACTCAAATCTCGGCAGGAGATATTTTTGAAGTCAAAATCCTCCTCTATTACACCAGCAAGAATAATTAAATCATAGGTATTCTCATCAGCATATTTCCAGTTACCTGATTCCATAAAAAAGTCTATTTTTGCTAGAAAGTGACGTTTGAGCGATTCTTTAATCTGGGAATCATCTTCACCTGTTTCTGACAGCAATGCCATAAACTCACGATGTAGATTTTCAATAGCATTCGCAGAGATAATCGGTTGTTTCTGAGGCAGATACTGCGGGATAGGAATCTCGGTGTCTATATCAAAATTTGGCAATTTTTTCCAAGCCGCCTCCAGCCCATTAAAGGCTTGCCGATACGCCTCTATTGCCTTTTGCGTTTCTCCCTTTTCCCGATACCAACTGCCCTGCACTCGCTGCACATGGACACGAATTGACCATTGTTCAGGGGTCTCTCCAGTAATCTTTGACGGTAATAACTCCTGACTTCGTTGAATCGCTTGTTTAGCTTTACCTCGATACTCTTCAGCTTTTTCAGGCTGATCCAGTTCCTGATGCTTTTGACTCAGTTGCAAAGAGGCTAAAGAAATAGAGGCTTGCAGCATGGCTTGCTTCAGCGCCCGATTTTCCTCCTTTTCCAGAATTTCGTTAGTCGCCTGACTCGCTTGACTCCAGGCTTCTTGAGCATCATCAGAGAGTCCATTGTTGTGCAATTCTGCTGCTAGTTTCGAGAGCAGGGATACCGTCTCAATTTCTGTTTTAACCTTGTCTAAGGAGGCTTGAGTTTGTTCATAGTTTTCCTGAACAACGGCTAAATTATCTTTTGCTTCCCTTTGCTCCTTTTGTGCTATCGTCAGTTCTGTCTGTGCCTGCTTGAGTTCCTCTGCTTTCTGCTTTCCAGCTTGATTTAACTGTTGAATATTTTGCTCGGCTGCTTTAACCCGTTTTTGAGCTTCTCCTAGCTTTGCTTGAGCCTGTCGAGTTTGTTGAGCGGCTTGTTGCGCTTGTCGAGCTAATTGTTGGGACTGTTGACGGGAATTTTCCAGTTTTTTATTCGCTACAGCTAAAGCTTTTTGTGACGCTTCCACTTTCTGTGCTGCATCTTCAGCACTGTTCTGCATCCGTTTCTCGTTTTCTATCGCTTGTTCTTCTCGTTTCTGGGCATCTATCGTTCTTTTATTCGCTTCGGCTACCTGAGAGTTTGCCTTATCAACTTTGGAGTTAGCTTCGGCTACCTGAGAGTTTGCCTTATCAACCTTGGAGTTAGCTTCAATAACCTTATTTCCGGCGAGTACCCCTGAAATTACCGCCCCCAACACGGCAACAATTAGCACCACTCCACCAATACTAATCCGCCTTTTGGCTTGGCGATTCGCCTCAGCTAGAGCGATGTTTCTTTGTTCGGCGGCTTCTCTATCTTTCCGTTCCCGTTCTAATTCCGCTTCCCTTTCTGCTACCGCAATTTGCGCCTCAATTGCCTTCTTTTCACCAGCAGCAAGAAACTGCTGATCCAGATAACTTAAATTTTTTCCTTTTGCCCAAGCTTGCGCCTCTTGTAACACTTTACCCAGCAACAGAAAATCATCCTGATACCCAGAGGCTACCCACATTCTAAACGTCTCAGCGTAGGGGCGTAGATTCTTTAATTCTTGGTCAATCCAATTTTGATTAAAGACTTCGCGATAAATGGGATTGTAAGCCCTTAAACATCCTCCCTGCTTCACCACCAACCCCGCCAACTTTAATCGGGCTTCATCATCACTATTGGTGGCGGCGACTTCCCCATCCTGCCAAATCTGCCGATAGAGTTCTAGTAAATACCCTGCCCGTTGCTCATTGCTTAAAACGCGATCGCGGATTGTCCTGAGATGTTCTGGCTCATCCTGGGCTTCCCAGTTTTCCAGTATATGCGATCGCACTAACCTTTCGATTAATTCTGCCTCACTCCCAGACGCAATGGCAAAGGGAGACGTAATCACCAACTGACATAATTTTTGCGTCAGAAACGGTTGTCCCCCTGTCCAGTTTATAATCTCCCTGAGAACCCCTTGCGGATTCTCCGCCTTTCCTGCTAATCCCGGCGCTAAGGGTGACACTTCCGATAAGCCAAACCCCCGCAATTCAATCGCCCTACCAATATTAAACGGTGTGCGGGTTTTATCCTGAATTAAATCCGAAGGTGTCGCTACTCCCAACAAGGCAAATGTCAGGCGTTGATACTCTGAATTATCTGCCCGTTCGTTAAAACAAGCGCGAATCAGGGCAAAAAAATCGTCTTTTAGGTCTAACTTGAGAATACTATCGATTTCATCAATAAAAATAACAATCGGTTGGGAAATCTCGGCTAACAGTACCGTCTCGATAAACTCACCCAAACGCTGTGTCGGGGACAATCCCTCCCGTTCCTTCCACCATTTGATCACCTTAACTTTAATTCCCAAACTCCGCGCCAGTCGGCGAATTAAACCCAAATACCATTCCGAAGGGGCAATATTGTGACTCCCAATGGCGGTAATATCAATCACACCACAAGCAACACCCTCCCCTTGCAATCGCCGCATCGTTTGCACCCGCAAGCTAGATTTACCCATTTGGCGGGAATTGAGAACATAGCAGAATTCACCTGCTTTTAAGGCTTCATAGAAATCCTGATCCGCTTGGCGCACCACATAAGTGGGATGATCCTGTTTTAGACTCCCGCCGACTTGATAGCTGTAGTCTGGATAGGATACGGTACTCATCCTCAAATCCCCCGAAATGGTGTGTATCCGGTAATCCGTAGGGTGTCGTTAGCGCAGCGTAACGCACCACCTTTATTTTCTCCCAGAATTGGTGCATTCTGGCGTTAAATTATTTTATCCTAACAATTTCCCTTAAGATTCTTTCCCAAAATTGGTGCGTTACGGCGCTGAATGATTTAATCCTCACAATTCTCACTAAATAAGCGCCTAACGCACCCTACATTCCATTTCTGTAGGGGCGCACCGACGTGCGCCCTTGTACCACATCCGCTACCGTTCGTTGTTAATTGATACCAGCGTGTCGCTCCTACCCCATGTTTATAGCATCTTAAAACGAATGCGATCACCTTTATTATCTCCCCCAATTGGTGCGTTACGGCGCTGAATGATTTAATCCTCACAATTCTCACTAAATCAGCGCCTAATGCACCCTACATTGACTATCTGAAGTTGCCACCATCACCCCGCAAGAGCCAAAGAATTTAAGGTTGAAAGCGAAGGTTTTGGAGATCTCGGACTTGGGCAATCGTCTCAAAGTCCCGATCATTGTGAACCAGAAGCAAATCATTTTCCAGCGCTGCTTGAGCAATACAGCAATCGATTGGGCTGCGAATAGTCAATCCTTGACGACGCAGGTCATCGTAAATGCGTGCAGCCGCTTGCCAAGAAGAAGACGTGAGTTCAACGTAATCTTGTGCTTCAAGATAAGTAGAGAGAATTGTCCACTCTTGTTCGTTTAGGCTCCCTTGAAGCAGCTCAAGCTGAGTAAAGCGGGTGAGTAAAATCTCACGATCTGTGATTAACGTTTCAAGTTGCTGGCGTACTTGACCACTGCGATCGCGGAAGACGCTGATCCAAACGGATGTATCAATCAGCAGCATAGCGAGTTTCGCGCATAGCCTTGTGATCAAAATCAGGAATGAACTGAATTTGCCCTGCCAGATCAAGCAAATTTTTCTTGCGGCGAGAGCGTACTAGCTCTTGCAAAGCAAGGTTCAGTAACTCTTCTTGGGTAGTAAGCTTTGTTAATTTCAAAGCTTCGTTGAGCAGGGCTTCATCAAGGTTAAGAGTGACTTGCATAGGTTGCAGATAGGTTACAGTTTCGTAGGGTGCGTTAGCGTAGCGTAACGCACCGTCTTTTATTATCTCCCAGAATTGGTGATGAAACACTGGGTTCCCTTTCTTACATGAAACAAAAGCGAAGCATCCTTTGTCATCCCCCCTCTTCGTAGGGGGGAACGAGGGGGGTGGGAGAAGGGTTAGGGGATGAGGGTGAAGTACGAACGATTTAATCCCCCAAATTATCGCGGAAATAATTCCGATACAAATCACAGCGCGGAATGGCTTCATTCCCCTGTAACTGCACTAACCCCATACTGTCTAATTTAAACGCTAATTCTGCATCTAATTCCACGGACTTATTTTTAACCACCACCTGACGAAACGCTTCCTTTAACTTGGGATATTCCTTCAAATTCCACCAATGTCGCCGCAAATGATCGCTATAAATCCCCGCTTCTGTCGCCGCTGTTTCTGCTAACTCCCCTAACGTCACATCCTGACGCCGCAAATGATACAACGCCTTTTGCACTAAATAGGGATGTCCCCCGACTAACTGCGTTAATTCCTCAACCTGACTTGTTGTCCAATTCAGTCCATAACGTCCGGATAAATCGTAAGGATTCAGGGGTCGTGGAAATCCGATGAAGGGGGAAGGCTTCGCCTGGTTTTGGCTATGATGTCGAGTACAGCAGTTTGGCAGAGGCTCCCGGCTTGCCCCTTTTGCTCCGGCACGGGGAGAACTACCTGAGT
>NZ_JAVKEA010000132.1:0-6661 GCF_040221695.1 Coleofasciculus sp. E2-BRE-01
GATCAAGTTTCCTTGTTTCCACCACCTCCAGGCAGTTCGATAACTGATTCCTGCTTTTTTGGCATAGTCTGAGAGTTTCATGTCTATATATTACCCAACATGACTACATCTGACTATATTCTTATTGAAACTTTACAATACGTCTCTACATTGTTCCCCTGCTTCTGGGATAACGCGATCGCACAATGGTTAAAGCCGCTACTCCTAACGTAACTAGCACCATACCCACGATTTGAGGAACCGTTAATGGACTCTGAATCAGAATCCAAGCCAAGAGTGCGGTTAAAATCGGTAACGTAGCCCCCAAAACCGAAGCACTAGCTGCACCACTTCTGGCAATTCCTATGGTGTTGCAGACATAACTAATTAGAGCAACACCGCCTAAAACCAGACCACTAATTACTAGATTTGAACTTAAACTCGGCGCAAATACTACACCCCACGATGCTGGGAAGGATATCATTACACCCAAGGCAGAAAATATCAGAACGATGGCTAAGTTCAGCAACAGAATTGGCATCGGATGAAGCTGTTTTGCCATGTTTTGCATCAGCATTAAATGTAGGGCAAAGGCGATCGCCGCCCCTGATGCCAGGGTAACGCCGAATGGTGACAGTTCCCCGCTACCACTGGGTAGAGTCGTCAGCACAAACCCAGCAATTACCATAGCGAAGGGAATGAAGTGACTCCATCGATTAAAGCGATCGCTTAAAAGTAATAGCACGATGGGATAAATAAAGAAAACAATTACAGCCACACCGGGCGCAATGATTCCTAATGCCCAATACAGCAATACTTTGGATAAGAATAGGAAAAACCCGCTACATAGGAGAGTGCCGAATAAACCCCAATTGCGCGATCGCAGAACCTGTTGAATATCTCGCCACACCCCCCGATAAAATCCCCGACTCAAGATTGCCGCCATCGGTACAACGACCAACATCCGTGACCATAGTACCAGTAAGGTATTCCCTAACGTCGGCATCCAAAAACCACCCACAGGTGCTGGGAATTCCGCGATCGCTGTGGCATTAAAAATAATATTGACAAAAACGTTTTCAAATGCTATCGCTAGCAACGATAACAACACCAGCACTAACCCAACTAGCTGTTTCCCCGTGGATTGTTTTTGCGGGCGTCTTTGAAACTGAGTAGGTGGAACAACAGGTAAAGGTGATTCAGCAGGCGATCTAACGATTTCTCCCTGATTAGAATGAGGAGAAGATCCATTCTGATCCGGCGCTGGTAACGTTAGCGGATTAGGGGCAGCGGGAGGAATTTGAGAACGGGGTTCAGAGGTAGAGGATGGGGGAGGAATTTCAGCTTTGAGTCGATTCACCAGTGTCTCTAGAATCACCTCGGCTTGTTCCTGGAGACTGTACATCTGGCTCAACTGTTGAGACATTGAGCTTTGATAGCTATTCAGATCCTGTTGCAGGGTTCTAAATGTAGTTCTCAGCGTGTTATCTAAGGAAGCCACTAATTCCTGGATAGTTTGCTGATGATTTCCCACCGTCTGATCCATGGATAGTCTTTCTGAAGACTGGGCAAGTTGTTGGAGTTGCTGGCTGAGTAAATCTTGCAATTGGTTGGCGAAGGATGGGGCAATCTCAGGCGTCAGTGCTGGCGGTTGAGTCAAGTGCTGCTGTTGTTGATCGTGCAGCGTTTTAATTTCCTCGCTTAATTGGGCTTTCTCTTGTTGTAGCTGTTCAATCTCCTGAGTAAACTGGGTGATGAGACTGTGACGCAATGTCTCTATGCCCTCAATACTCTCGGTCATGGATTGCAAGAGATCGGCAGCTTGTTGTTCTCGATTCTCCCCGTTGTCCGGTTGATTGTCTAGTTGCCCCATTTCCAATACCACTCGGTTAGTCTATGCCTTACAGTAATTAAGTTCACTGCTTTGAGTCGGATGTTGAATTTTAGCATAATCGGTGAGAAGCCTCACGGTCGAATCTTGGATTGACTTCATGGTTCATGGTTCATTGTTGATTGGGAATCTTCTCCCTCATCTTCCCCATCTCCCTCATCTTCCCCATCTCCCTCATCTCCCTCATCTCCCCCATCTCCCCCCGCTTCCCCCGCTCCCCCAGCTTCCCCAGCTCCCCCAGCTCCCCCTCACCACAACACTTATTCAGCAGCCCCTAAGTAGGTAGGGTAACAGTAACAGTTGTGCCGACGCCGACTTCACTCTCAATTTGGATTTGACCACGATGTAAGTCTACATATTTTTTGACAATGGCGAGTCCTAATCCAGTGCCGCCAATGGTGCTAATATTACTCCCCCGGTAAAACGATTCAAATAATCGGGATTGATCCATTGCTGGAATGCCAATTCCTTCATCTTGAATCTGGAAGATTACATAATCTGAGTGACAGCCTAACTGGAAGGTAATCGTTCCTCCTTTGGGGGAATATTTGACAGCATTGGAGAGTAAGTGATTGAGTAATTTCCGTAACATAGCCTCGTCGAATAACCCTTTGATGGGAGGTTCTGCAATAAAAACGTTGAGGGTATATCGCGGATCTAGATTACTTTGGAATTCCTCGATCAGGTCACGACATAAATCTGCTACCTCCAGGGAAATAGGATTAAAATTCATTTGTCCGGCTTCCGATTGACCAATCAGAATCACATCATTTAGGAGTTGGGTAATATGTTCGACACACAAGCCAATTTTTTGGAAATGTTTTAGCTTTTTGTCCTCGGTTAATTTCTGATCGTAGAGTTTCAACAATTCGCTAGAGGATTGAATCGTGGTTAGGGGAGTCCGGAATTCATGGGAAATGGTGGTAATGATGTGAGATTTCAATTCACCCAGTTCTTTCTCTTTCTCTAAGGCTTGGCGAATCATCGCCTCGCTGCGCTGGCGTTCAATTATTTCCGTTTCTAGCCGGATTTTTTCTTTTTCTAAGGCAGCGGCATAGATACGCTCTGTGATATCTTGCAAAATACCGGAAAGACCCGTAAATTTACCGTTAGCGACCTGTGAGGCATGGGCATGAATTTCTAGCCAACGAGTTTCTCCGGTTTTGGTGACGTATCGAATCTCCCGTTGAAAACCAACGTTTGCTCCGGTTAGGATAGATTGCCATAATTCTTTCTGGAGTTGGCAATCATCAGGATGAACACACGTAAGAAAATGAGTTCCTAAGGTTTCTTTTAGAGTAAACCCCATCAATTTTGTCCAAGCTGGACTGAGAAATTCCCAGTTACCATCGGCATCAATTTGAAAAATAACGTCTTTGATATTTTCTACGACGGATCGATATTGTTGTTCGCTGCGTCGCAGTGCCTTTTCTGCCCAACTCGCGGCGAGTAGACGGCGAATGCGCTGGAGTAAGACGGGGACATGCAGGGGTTTGGTTACATAATCGATCGCGCCAGCAGCAAATGCTGAATCAATGGACTTTTGATCCTCAAGCCCGGTAATCATCAGTACAGGGATACCCACCAACGCGCGATCGCTCTTTTGTTCGGGAGTCTGTGTCAAGGCTTGTAGTTTTTGGCAACAGATGAAACCATCCATCACTGGCATCAACGCATCCAACAGCACCATATCCGGCTGGTACTGCTGATACGCCGCTAAACATTTCTCTCCATTTTCTGCCTCGATCACCTGATATCCCTCTTTTTCCAGCAGTTGACGTAACATCACTCGTGTGAAGCGATCGTCATCAGCAACGAGGATCACTGGCGATTTTTGAGGATCATTCCCTGTTGCGGTTAACATCCTTGGACTCCTATCTAGCACGCAGACAAATCTGGACTCAGTATTCCCAAGGATGGTTTATAGGTAACATTCGCTTCGTAGAGACGTTTCGGTGGAACGTCTGGGAGCTGGGGAAGCTGGGGGAGCTGGGGGAGATGGGGTTGTAGAGACGTAGCATGCTACGTCTCTACCTTACCTGTTCCCTGTTCCCTGACAAATGACAAATGACAAATGACAATCCCCACCGTTAACTTGAATTGTCCCCACCTACTTAACCCTTAATAATCGCTTCACCGCGTTGGTAAAGTTCACGGGCATAATCTGTCCACATTCCTTGTCCCCAATAGCGAAAACAACTGGTTTCCAGTAACAACGTATACAATAACGCTTGCTGATAATCATTCCGCTGCGTCACTGATGGATCTTGCTGCACTAAGGGGTCATACTTCAGATGAAACGCCGCACTGAGTTGATTCATCGGTTCTAAGACATTTTCATAGCCTTTGACCCAACTTAAATCATTGGTCCATGATGCCCCATCAACGTGGAATTGATCATCCGTGGCTGTCAACTCCGCGATCGCACTGGCGACGGCATCAGGTGTAATATTATCCAGATCGACTCGTTGCCAAATTTTGTGCTGACCAACGGCTTGACAAGAAGGATACTCTTCTGGATTAACACCTGCTGCTTCTAGTAATTCTAAATACTCCGTCCCATTCATCGGCACGACACCCGTTTTTCCGCCTCCTTGGTCGCGAATTTCATGGTAAATGCGAAACAAATCACGGGGATATTCGTTCATCATCACGCCCCCATTTTCGCCATCGGCAATTTGGGTGACTAAGGAGGGAATTGAATGATTGCCAATTGACTGCTTACCCCGCCCCTTTGCCTCAAAATAGGGCTGCATTTGTGCCACTAATTTGGTGTCTGATCCTTGTGTTTTAACCAAAATTGTGATAGAAATTGTTTCACCCTGAGAATTGCGAGCGACTAAACGATTGGGGACATATTTCTGATCTTGTGACAATCCCGAACCATCCAGATTTTCCAGAGAATGTTCCTGTACCATCAACCAGCGATAGCCACAGTCTTTCAGGGCTTTGATATATTCATACAAACTATCAGGATGATTGGGTAAATGCATCTCTGGTGGCGAAAAGCCTTTCACTCGCTTCAGCGCATCGTAGCCAAACATAGCGGCAAAATAATGTTGCCATGCCTGAATATGCAGTTTAATATCTGGAATTGGGGTAGAAGGAACAACCGCATGACTCCACATTGTTCCCAGCCATTCCACATAAGGCTGATAAGCGCGATCGCAGGTAATTCGCTTAAGATTATTCAGGATATCCTCCCGCCCCATTTGCTGGAATCCCCACAATAGATTACCCGAATAGTCCAGCATAATCCGAGGATTGCACCCCTCAGCCACCAGTTGGGGAATAAAATCGCCCATACGACGATAACACCCGGCGAAGGGTTCGGCATTATGGTTATCCCCTTCTTGGGGATGTTCAAACATATATTGGAGATTGCTAATCAATTCACCATTCGCCCCGGCGGGAACCGTGGGTTGGTGCATGTGTAAGGCGCAAGCGAATCCTGACGTGATATCCTCGAGGCGCAGATTGGTTGTTGGTAAAAATACAGGTTCGTCTTGTTGCACCACTTCCCGAATGTTTTCTTCCCACCCGCAAATATTGGGTAATCCTTCTCGTAATTCCGCTAAAGCGGGTTGATTCGGGGTTGAGGTTACTGCACTCATGATCCTTTCCTCGATAATTGTGCTATTGCTAGCATACACAATTCGTCATTTGTCATTTGTCATTTGTCATTTGTCATTCGTCATTCGTCATACTCGCTACCCTTGAGAAGCCAGCTACGTCATTCGTCATTTGTCAGAGTTTGAGGATTATTGATACAAGTTAATATATTGGGTTTCGACT
Source organism: Coleofasciculus sp. E2-BRE-01 (assembly GCF_040221695.1). NCBI lineage: Bacteria > Bacillati > Cyanobacteriota > Cyanophyceae > Coleofasciculales > Coleofasciculaceae > Coleofasciculus > Coleofasciculus sp. E2-BRE-01. Next base: position 5,666 of record NZ_JAVKEA010000132.1, read on the forward strand.
TCGCTCAACCCACCAGCATACCAGTCAGTGACATTCTATTGAGGTTCATTTCCACTGACTTACTGACGAATCAGGCAGAGGGTATAAAAGTAGAGATTAATCAGCTAGTTTCTGTGGTGGCATACCCAAGAATTGGCGAATTAGGTTGACTGTCTCTAGCTTCTGCTGTAGGGATTTCCCGTCCGATTTAATAGACAAATGTTTTCCTGATTTCAAAATAATCGCGATTTGATAGTTACTTGTCCGATCCTGATTCCAGCTTGTGGATTTCAGTTGCACCTGGAAAATATCACTCAGGGGATATAAGCTGAGTTGGGTTTTAAACAATCCCCGACGTTTAATCAAGAGACTGTTTGTCTCTTTGTCAAAGTGATAGATAAAAATACGTCCGGCACAAACCAGTAATAGAATACCCGCCACTAGATTAAATGCGAATAAGGCATACAAGCCTAACATATAAACAATCCAAGGTAGGACTAAGCTGACGAGAACAATGAGTAAAGGAACGCTAAACACTAAGCATCCAGAGAGTTGCCAAATAAAATAGGGGCGATGTCGAAGTTTCAGTTGGGTAGAGGTTTTTTCCAAAATAACCATAGTTGAATAAGTCCTAATTGATAATCTAAATGTAGGGGCGCAAGGCTTGCATGGGTGTCAAGTTAAGCTTGAAAAGTAATACTGGCAAGGTTTTAAGCTGTGTCTATCTACTCAGCGGCATTTTCCCCATCATCCCCTAACCCCTTCTCCCACCGTGGGGAGAAGGGGAACCGGAGTTGGGACAGAGGATACTTCGCTTTTTTTTCATGGGAGAAGGGGAACCGGGCTCTCTTGCTCTTGCTCCCCTCTCCCAAGCTTGCTACGGTGTACACACAAGTCGAAGTGAGGAGTATGAATCAAGTAAAATCAGAGACAGAGAAGCGCGATCGCTAAAACTCAGATTGCCTTCACAACCTCCCAACCCTGAGAGAAGACAGACAAATGGATAACCCAATTTTG
>NZ_JAVKEA010000133.1:0-1958 GCF_040221695.1 Coleofasciculus sp. E2-BRE-01
CACCTACCACCATTCACCTCACCTATTCATCCACAATGTTTTTTTCAAACAGGCTCCGTTTAATACATAGCTCCCCAAAATTGCTCGCTTTCCCCCATACCCCACACCCCATACCCCACACCCAGTATCCTATCGTGGGTAATGTGGCTTAAGTTGACACCCATGACGAGAGGGGTGGGAAGGGGGCTGGGGGGTTAGGTTTTTCCAATTCGCCAGCAGTATCCACCGGGGGAGAAGGGAGCAAGGGAAGGGCGCGTTGAGATTAAGACGTACTTCCTAATTTCGCTGCCAATTCTCCTTTAATCCGATTGAGAATTGAAGTTTCATCCAGCGATTCCAGAATGCGGCTGACGACAGTTTTCGGGGCATCTTCTCCCCAAGAGGCACCATTAGCTAAATAAACTTTCGTCACTTGTCCAATTGCATAAGTGGAAACCCCCGCGACACCCGCCTGAGTCATGGCGACAGACAGATAAGGCGCTAAGGTAACTCCTCCAGTTGCAGGTGCAGAAAGTCCTAACAATCCCTTAATACTACTCAATCCCAATGTGGCTAACACTTCGCTTGCACCAATTCCACCCATACTCAGGGCAATTTTCTGTAGTAATCCCACCGCACCTTGCTGGGTCATGGAGATACCGTAGAGGCGAGATAATGCTAGAATCATCACTACGTCTACAACCGTTGCCGTGAGTAGATCCAGAACCGTAACTGGATTGAGTGCGATCGCGACAGCTTTGGTCATCACTGCTTTCCAGATAACCTGATTGGCACTTTCGTCCCGAATCGCCATTTTCCGTTGCACCAGTTGTTCATTCACCTCACCCGCGTACATCATCGAATTGAGGGCGACTAGGGATTTACCTTCCCGGTGCAAAATTTCCAATATTTTTAGCTTTAATTCTTCTATCTGGGGAGTTCCCAGACGCCGTTGAATCGCCCGACTCCCATCAGCGCGGCGCACAGCCACTGCTTCTAACGGTGCAGCCGCCACGCGGACAATCTCAGCCGGAGATAACAACTGTTTCACCCGTTCATCCCGAATTTTACGATAAATCGCCTCGCGATCGGCTTCGGGATATTGGTCTATTTTATTAAAGACGAGTAGCATTGGCTTCCCACTATCTCGTAATAGAGACAGAGCTTCATACTCGACTTTGGTGATATCCCCAGCGATAATAAATAGAATCAGATCCGCTTGTCTGGCAACCGTTACCGCTAACGCCTCACGGGTTTCTCCATGGACTTCATCAATCCCTGGCGTATCAATAAACTGAATTTGGGACTCCCCAATACTCGGCAAAGCCACGCGCAGGATTTCCTGATCCGTGTTTGCCAAGGTTTCTTGACTTAACTGCCAATTCGCCGTTTGAGCATTGCGAGTCACCCCATGCAGCGCCCCGGTTTCAAACACAGGTTGTCCTAATAACGCATTAAGGACAGAGGATTTGCCCCGCCCAACCATACCAAAAGCCGCGAGTTGCACACAACTGTGTTCTAGCTTGTCCAAGAGGTTGGCTAAATCCTCAATTTCCGATTCTAACCCCGCTTGTTCTTGGCAGGTTAAGTCAAGATTGCTGACTAACTCACGCAAAGAGTCTTGGGCGCGTTTGTAGTGGAGTTCCCCCTGAACCGCATCAACACTCCACATTGCCCAATCCCAGTCTTGGTTTGAACCAGGAGAATTGTTAGTCAAAATCATACCTCCAGCGCTAGGTTTGAGCTTACTTTGATCCTAGCGTCGCTTGCTGTAATAGATAGGGGCTGCTGAATAAGTTTTGGGGTGGGGGTAGGGAGCAGGGGGAGCTGGGGGAGCTGGGGGAGCCTCACAAGGGTAGGTTTTTTAAGATGGGGGTTTAGGCAAGACAAGGAAGACAGGTAGACCAGTAGACAAGGAAGAGTGAGAACGAAAAATAGGGCGTTTCGGCTTTTAGAAGTTAGTTTGACCGAACCGAATT
>NZ_JAVKEA010000134.1:0-5865 GCF_040221695.1 Coleofasciculus sp. E2-BRE-01
AAATCTTAATAGACTGCACTCTGCAACCTCCACTCCGTCGGTATTTCTGAGCTTTTCAACAAGCTGAGATAGAGGAGCTATTGTCTCTTTTTTATTTGCGTAAAATGTACGCAAATCTAATAATTTTGTCCAAAGTCCAAGCAAGAAGTAAACAAACATTAAGCGATTCAGAATAACTGACGTATACCAGCGACAATCCCCTTCGCTATCAATCCCTTGGATAAACCTAAGAAACTCCTGATGTTGTTCCTGAAACGCCTTATAAAACTTCTTCGTAACCCGCTCAATATCAAAAGCACTTTGTAACCGTTGAGCGACTTCAATCACCGAGGGTTCACCCGCTTCCAGGTGGGAAATATCAATCACTAACCCACCCAATTTACTCAAAAACAAATCCCCCGGTTGACCCTTCACATATAAATGATCACGCACATAACGCTTAGACTCCTCCCGCTTCACCCAATACCACAGACTGCGGCTGCGCTCTTTATCCACAAAAATTAACAAATTTTCGGCAATTTTTTCTGTCAATTCCTGATGAATCGCCGCCCGATGTTTTGCTTCAGGAATCGTACCATCCTCTCCCGTCACTTCAAACACCACCACCCCAGACGCTTCCGCAATCCGGTAATACTGATAGGTTTTTTCCTCAATCTCCAAAGATACCGCTTTCTTCGTGGAGGGTTGATACCAGCCTAATTCTTCAATAAATAACTCATGAAACTGGAAATCATAAAGTAAATCACGGGTGCGTTGGAAATTGAGGGGCATAATTCGTATCTCCTAAAATTCAGGATACAGGTTTGTAGTTGCGCTGTCTTCGCCCTAAACACTTAAGCGCTGACAATCGGCGTGACACATTTTGGCGTAGGGGCGCACGTCGGTGCGCCCTTGGATTAACGTGCGCCCTTATCGAGGTACCACTATCTATTCCAAATTAGCAGAACTAGATAGATAAATCAGTTTCTTTAAGATTTTGAGGACATCACCCAAACCATTTTGGCGATTGCCAATTCCAAACAAATCAGACATAGCATACAGAGGGGTAGTGTCTTTGACAACTTTCAGGAAAAGAAAACTTCCCCCAGTCGTAATCATGCCAAAACTCGGTTGTGCTGAATTAGGGTTCCCTAGCATATAGGCGAGAATTTGCGCTAATCCAGCCTCTACAGAGAAATTAGCTTGTTTGGATTCAATCACCATCACCCAAAGTTTGTCTTTGAGAATCAAGGTGTCAAGATTCCCTTTAACCATAATTCCGCGTTCTTCGTCTTGAGCAGAGATTTGGACACTACTCTCGGCTCTTAAATTCCAAGGCGATAGATAAAATTGTCCGATAAATAATAACGGGGAGACAACGGCGAGGTTGATAGGTTTTTCGAGTAAAGGGGGTTGTTTGAGTAAATTGAAATAGCCCGAACGGACTTGTTCTAAGAGTTGGTTTTGCCAGTCGGTAAGTTCGGGTAAATCACCATGCCATTCTGGGAAGAACTGTTCATCCTCAACTCGTTGAAGCTGGAAGTGAGTTTCTAATTGTCCTAGCGTGACATCTCTAGCTTGAATTGTTTGAACCATATTCTCACAAAAAAATACAGGTTTGTAAGTTGTAGAGGCGCACCGACGTGCGCCCTTATCTTTATACACCGACGTGCGCCCTTATCTTTGTGTTTGTTCCTCTTTCCTCTGTGTTTTCTGTACCGCTGTGGTTGATTAAATTCTACGTTATACGGTAACTTAGAAAGCCATAAATACTTGGGCGCACGGAGCGTGCGCCCCTACACAATTCTAATCCAAATTCAACCAACTAAACACATCCGCTACCGTAAGCTGCCAATTGCCTAAACTATCAAGAATGGGTAAACTATCTGTTTTATACTTAACAACAGGTAACTGATTCGGTTGAAAGACCATAACCGATTCATCATCCGGTTCAATAAACCATCCTAGCTTGGTTTCATGATTTAAACAGAACAGAATATTATCAATTACCCGACTAGGGGATTGGTCAGGAGAGAGAATTTCAATCGTCCAATCTGGGGCAATTTTAAATTTATTCTCAATCCGGTTATTAGCTTTACGCGGAATACGCTGCCAGGTAAAAACAGATACATCGGGAACAATCGAACGTCCACCGAAGGTACAGCGTAATTCGGGAAAAGCATAGGCTAACTTATCGGGTATCGCTACTTGATTAATGGCAGTGACTAAACTACCTTGTAAAACACTATGTTCTCCTTGAGGCATGGGCTTTTGGTAAATTTTACCGTTGACATATTCCCTGGCTGGCTTGGTTTCCGGTTGTGCCAAAAACTCGGCGAGGGTTAATTGGGTTTCTGGAATAGTGAGTGATGTCATCATGATTCCCTAGCTTATCCTTGAAATAATCCTAACGAACAAATAATTTCCGGGTTTTGAGTTCTCCCCTCCTCCTGAACAAAACACAAACGGTCATCTAAATACAGCGCCACAACTAACTCAGCAAACTGTTGGTCATCCATCCCACTTTTCAACGACCGATTCAAGCGGTCAATCGCTGACTGTCGCAAGGGATAACGATAAATTTGGTCAATTGCTTTATGTAAATCTGGCGTCGCTAACAAAGGCATCTCGTTAACATAACGTTTCAGCCGTGCATAAGTCCGAAATCTTGCCCCCGAAGGACGCCCCAATTGACCTCCGCTACTTTTCTCCTCCTCCGCAATTAGTTCCGCCCCCTTTTGCACTAAATCATGATGGGAAGGATAACGGTTAATTGCCTGAGTTTCCGGTTCGCAGCGTGCCATTCTCAGAATCTCAAACTGTGACTGGGTAACACTTTTACCCTGCTTATCTATCCAAGCTAACGCATCATTTCCTTCGCCCGTTTTCATATACAGCAATACCCCCTCTGGTTGGCTGGTCGTCGGGAGATGCTTGCGGGTGGAATAGACCACATTTGCCAAGGTTTCAATCTGCTTTTTCAGCGTGGGATTATTCTGTGTCGCATTCTGCCAAATTTGATACGCCTCCGACGTCAAATCTACTTCGTTATCCTCATCGCCATCAAGAATCCCAGACTTTTCGTGATACAAATCTAATAGCGTCTGTTCATTGGTATCTTCTTCAAAAAACGCCTCATCGGTTCCCACCACTTCCGCATTTTCTTGCAATCGTTGACGCAAACGTTCTCGTAGCCGAATAATCCGTTCCACTCCCGCTGCGGGTAAAAACGAATAGCAAAGAATTTTCGCCGCATTTTGACCAATTCGGTCTACCCTTCCCGCCCGTTGAATCAGGCGAATAATTGCCCAAGGTAAGTCATAATTAACAATAATGGCGCAGTCTTGCAAATTTAACCCTTCACTGAGGACATCGGTGGCAATTAAAACCCGTAATTCCTCCTCAGAGGAGACGGACTTATCGTTACTTACGGGACTAAACCGCCACGCGATTTCAGCCGGGTTAGCAGAATTCCCGGTAACCCCTGCAACCTTATCAATTCCCCGTTGCTGGAGTTGGTCAGTCAGATAATGTACCGTGTCCGCAAACTGACTAAAAATCAACACCTTTTCTTGGGGATGAACCTCACCGAGTAGCTGAACTAACGCCGCCAATTTGGGGTCTTGATTCGCATCCCATTCCCCACATTGATTCAGCAGACTGATTAAGGCTTTCGCATCAGCGAGTAAATCTTTTTTCAGCGAAGCCTTAAATAACTGCGGACGCAACCACTTAAACCGTCCCTGATACCGAGTCCCATAGTCCTGATAAATTAGCGCCGCCCGTTGGCGATACTCTATCTCGGTTTGAGATAATAATTCTTCCCCGGTGACTTCCTCCTCATCATCAAAATCCAGCAGCGTTCCCGCCACCGAATCCATATCCTCATCATTGGTGCGAGTATCCAGAAGCGCCGCCTCTTGGGAACCAATGGGTAAAGGTAAGCCTTGTGCGATCGCGTGCAAAAAAATATAATTGCGTAAGATATGGCGTTCAATGGATTGCAGGAAGGCTACCCCACCACTTTCTAAGCGCTTAAATAAGTTAGTCCGACAAAATCCCATCAATCGTTTCCCGGCGCGAGATAACCCTTTAAGCTGTACTGCTTCCGCTGCGGTTAAGGATTTCCCCTTAGCTGACTTTTCTGATATCGCATAATTCCCCAATCCATATCGAGGCAAATTTAGGGAATTCAGCAGATTAACCATCTCCTCTGAATAAAGCGCCGCATAGGGATCATTCCCCGCACCCAAGTTAAACTTAATCGTCTGCGGTTGGCGCAGGGGAAAATATGCCCGTCTTCCATCGGGAAACTTAAGGTATTTTCCTCCTTGTTCATCATCTTTCGTATAATTTTCCTGAATAAAACTGCGAGTTCGACGCACCATATACAGCCGCATCAATTCTCGCCAATCATCGGGATAGTCACTCTTTTCAAACGCCGCTAATGAACGCACGGGGGCTTGATGTTTGCGGCTGAATTCGATTTCTCCGCCCAACTCACTCAACAGTTTTTCCGGACGAATCCCTAAATCCTGATCATCAGGAACAAATAGACGCAGTTGATTGGATAAATCCAAATAGGTTTTATTATAAGGTGTCGCCGTCAACAGAATACAGCGACTCTCATTCAGGGCAATATATTCCTGAATTGCCCGATACCGCTTCCCCTCTCGATTCCGCAAATTATGACTCTCGTCAATTAATACCACCCGATAACGGCGTTCGTTGGGCAACTCTATCTGCACCCGACTTAAGGACAGGACTTTTGCCCGTAACCCGTAGCGGTAAACATAGTCCTGCCACATTGTTACCAAGTTTTTGGGACAAATAATCAGAGTTTCTAAGAAAAAATCCTCTTCCAAAATCTTCGCCAACGCTGAAGCAATTAATGTTTTGCCCAACCCTACAACATCTCCCACCAATACCCCACCCCGACGGTTTAAATGACGGGCAGCAATTTGTACAGCGGCTTTTTGAAAGTCAAATAACTGATGGCGAAACTCGCGGGGAATTTGATATTCCGATAACCCCGCCCTGGCTTCTTGAGATAAATGATAGGCAATCTTCAGATAAATATAGTAAGGCGGAATTAACTTATCTCTTGCCCAACTCTGATCAATGATTTCAACTAATTCTTGGGAAATATCAATACACCAGCGGTCATCCCAACGCTGATTAAACCAGAGTTGTAACTTTTGACAAGCATCATGATCTAAAATATCAACATTTAACTCGCCCTGGTATTGCAACCCCGATAACGTCAGGTTACTGCTACCCAAAACACCAATTGTAGGATTATTGATATCCCGGCGATGAATCAGATACAATTTGGCGTGAAGCGGATATCTCAGAAATAATTTAACAATCAGTGTATGGGCTTTAAGTTGTTGACTCAATCGGCGCAAACCTGCTTCATCCTCATTCGTGGGTGCGCCCCAGGTTAATTGTTCACAAAAGTCTTGGGCAATCTGTTTTCTGTAGCGAATAATTGTGCTATTATCAATTCCTCTATCCTCATACCCCAACGCCAACGCCGAATGCACATCATCTTTCGGTAAGCGCTGCATCCCAATTAAAAGCCGACAACAACCCCCTTCACCACCGCCAAACTGTTCAATCGTATCATCAATTTTACGCCACCCTCTCAGATTAAAATAGCCGACACAAAAATCAGCCCGTTGGGAAATTTCCAGGGTATCCCGTAATGTCGGTAATAGCGATTGTTCTATGTTGTCAAAGATGCGTGGCATTTGTCATTTGTCATTTGTCATTTGTCATTTGTCATTTGTCATTTGTCATTTGTCATTTGTCATTTGTCATTTGTCATTTGTCATTTGTCATTTGTCATTTGTCATTTGTCATTTGTCATTTGTCATTTGTCAT